>JAJFGI010000424.1 GCA_021776215.1 Kiloniellaceae bacterium
GGCGGCGGCTCGGTCATCGACACCTGCAAGGCCGCGAACCTTTACGCCACCCATCCGGCCGAGTTCCTGACCTACGTGAACGCCCCGATCGGCGGCGGCCAGCCGGTGCCCGGCCCGCTGAAGCCGCACATCGCCTGTCCGACCACCTGCGGCACCGGCAGCGAGTGCACGGGGATCGCCATATTCGACCTCTTGGCGATGAAGGCGAAGACCGGCATCGTCTCGCGCCGGTTGCGGCCCACCCAGGGGCTGGTCGATCCCACCTGCACCGAGACGTTGCCGAAGAACGTCGTGGCGGCCAGTGCCTTCGACGTGCTCAGCCACGCCCTGGAATCCTATACAGCGCTGCCGCACTCGAAGCGCGCGGCACCGAAGCGGCCGAGACTGCGGCCGCTGAGCCAAGGCGCCAACCCGTGGAGCGATCTGGGCTGCCGCGAGGCCCTGCGCCTTCTCGGCCGCAACATGGTGCCGGCCGTGGTCGAGGCGGACGGGCGCGCGGCCCGGCACCGGCTCATGTGGGCGGCGACCCTGGCGGGCATCGCCTTCGGCAACGCCGGGTGCCATGCGCCCCATGGCATGTCCTATTCCGTCTCCGGGCTGGTGCGCGATTTCCAACCCGCGGGCTATCCCATCGGCGCGCCGATCGTGCCGCACGGTATGTCGGTGATCGTCAACGCACCGTCCGTGTTCCGCTACACGGCGCCCGCCTGCGCCGACCGGCACCTGGAGGCCGCGGGCCTGCTCGGCGCCGATCTACGGGGCGCGGGCGAGGCGGATGCCGGCGAGGTGCTGGCCGGGCAGATCATCTCGATGATGAAGGCCACCGGCGTGCCCAATGGCATCGGCGGCGTCGGCTACGGCGAGTCGGACATTGCCGCCTTGACCGAGGGCGCGTTTCCGCAGCGCCGGTTGTTCGACAATGCGCCCCGGGAGATCAGCAAGGACGACCTCGCGGGCTTGTACCGCAGCGCCCTGTCGTACTGGTAGGGGCTTATTCGCTGGCCAGCTCGCCCACCGGGAGAGCCACCGCCCGGTCCGCCGCGAACGAGACCCGGGCGCTTTCTCCCTGGTGCAGGGTCGACACGCTGCCGTCGTTGGTCATGGACAGGGCGATATCCTTGCCCCCGTCGCCCTTCAGATAGAGGTGGCGGACCGAACCCTCGAACGCTTCGCTGCTCACGGTCGAGGCAATGGTGTTTTCCGTGGTGCCGTTCGCCAGCGCCAAAGCCTCCGGGCGGACAAACAGGATCGCAGCATCGCCCTGCCGCAAGCCTTGCTGGTTGCGGCCGCGCAGCGGGCCGAACGGGGAGTCGATCACCGCATACCCTTCGTCCGCTTTCGTTACTTTTCCATGGAACGCGTTGTTTTCCCCGACGAAAGAGGCGACGAAGGCGGTGGACGGGCTGTCGTAGATGGTTGAGCCATCGCCGATCTGCTGGATCACCCCCTGGCTCATGACGGCGATGCGGTCGGACATGGTCAACGCTTCGCCCTGATCGTGGGTGATGTAGATGAAGGTGATCCCCACGCGCCGCTGAATCGCCCGCAGCTCGGCCCGCATATGTTGGCGCAGCTTCAGATCAAGGGCGGACAGCGGTTCGTCCAGCAACAGAACCTCCGGCTCGACAGCCAGGGCACGGGCGATGGCGACCCGCTGCTTCTGTCCGCCCGAGAGGGCATTGATCTCCTTGTCGCCCTGGCCGGACAAGGCGATGAGCTCCAGCAGGTCATCGGCGCGCTTGCGCCGGTCCGCTTTGCTCACCCCCCGGACTTCGAGTCCAAAGGCGATGTTGTCGGCCACGCTCATCAAAGGGAACAGCGCCAGGTTCTGAAAGATTAGCGCCGTGGGCCGCTTGTTCGGCCCGATGCCGCGCATATCCTGGCCGCCGATACGCACCGCGCCCTCGCTGGGTTCGAGAAAGCCGGAGATGGCGCGCAGTATCGTGGTCTTGCCGCACCCGGAGGGTCCCAGAAAACTGAAGAACTCGCCGTCCTCGATGCTCAAGTTGGCGTCGCCAACCGCGGTGAATTCCCCGAACCGGATGGTAACGTGGTCGAGTTCGACGCCAGCACTCATGGTGTCTTCGCCTCCCCTCGGCGGTTTTCGTTGGGACCGGCGCGGACGAACACCTCAGCCTAGCCGCGCGTCACGACAGATCCATGCACATTATGGTACAGCTTTCTGACAGCGGGAAGGCCGATGATGCCGCGCCGTCGGGTTCAGCCCGTGTGCCGGCCATAGTACAGGGCGACCGTGTGCTGGGCCTCGGCAAAGAACAGCCAGCGCGCGATGACTACGCCCAGGCTGGCTGCCACGGCGGCGACAAAGACCCAGATGGCATCGGCAGCGGGCGGCCCGCTTTGCCCGAGCAAGAGAAACGCCAAGGGCCACCCGAGGCCGAAGAACACCGCCAGACCGCGGAGCCGGTCGGCGTGTTTGCGGGCGATGCGGTAGCCCATTTCGCGCAACAGGTAGTTGTCTTCCGTATGGGGAGCCTCCAGTGCCTGGACGCGGCCCAGGTGCCCGAGACCGGTGGCGCTTTCCGCGGTGGCCGCGGGCGCCGCCCGGCGCATGGCGTGCCAATAACCCAGTTTCAGACCCCAGGCGAGGAGGAGGGCGCCCGCGGCCACCCAGTCGGTCCAGGTGACCCCGATGCCGAACCCATGCACCAGGGCGGCCAGCCAAATGGCCCCGGTCGCCAGGGCAAAGGCCAGAAAGAGAGCGGGGACCCAAGGGGTGTACCACTGCCGGATCGTCTTCAGCGACGCATAAATCATACCCGTGCAGGCGGTCGTCGCGATGGCGCCGACGACGGTCAGCAGGGCAAAGACGGTCCACACACCGCCGCCGGTCTGCCAGACCACCCAGCCGAGGGCGAACGGCGCGGCCACGGCATAGGTCGCCAGCGCCGCCACGCCTTCCCGGGACAGCCACGAGCTGCGCCACTGGCTCACCGCCCGCCAAGCGCGCTCCGGATGGCCCAGATGCAGGGTGGACGCGGACAATCCCACGGTGATCAGACCGAGGGCCAGTCCCAAGGCAGCAGCACCGAACCAGCGCTCGATCGGCAGAAAGCCGAACGGTGCCGCGATGCCCAGCAGAAACAGCAGGCCGTAGCCCGCACCGGCGGCGGTGGTAAAGACGACCAGGGACGGAGCGGGATGCACGTGCGAACTTTCCACGGATTGGGGGATTTAGGAACGGCCCCGGCGGTCATGCCAGATTCCACCGCTCCAGGCCAGACCCGTTAGAGGGCAAGTCCGCGGATCAGCCCCAGGCTGGCCAGGGCCATCAGGAGCAACAACGTAAATCGCCGGAACGAGTCGGGCGAGGTCTGCAAAAACTGCCGATTGCCGATGGCGACACCGGCGATGAGGGGCAGGGCGAACACGGCCGTCCGCAACGCCACTTCGCCGGTGACCAGGTTGTTGGCGGCGGCGACGCCGGTGCCATAGATATCGCCCAACATGAGATAGACGACCAAGGTCGC
>JAJFGI010000425.1 GCA_021776215.1 Kiloniellaceae bacterium
GAAGACGATGAACGGCGCATTGCCGCCCAGTTCCATGCTCACCTTCTTTACGGTGGCGGCGCATTGCTGCATCAGCAGCTTGCCGACCTCGGTCGAGCCGGTGAACGAGAGCTTGCGCACGATCGCATTGCCGGTCAGCTCGCCGCCGATTTCTTTCGCCGAGCCGGTCAGGATGTTGATCACGCCGGCTGGAAAACCGGCCCGCTCCGCCAACTCCGCCAAGGCCAACGCCGAATAGGGCGTTTGCGTGGCCGGCTTGATGACCACCGGACAGCCCGCCGCCAACGCCGGGGCGCACTTGCGGGTGATCATGGCGTTCGGGAAGTTCCACGGCGTGATCGCCGCCACGACCCCCACGGGCTGCTTGATGACGACGATGCGCTTGTCCGGCTGGTGGCCCGGAATGATATCGCCATAGACCCGCTTGGCCTCCTCGGCGAACCATTCGATGAAGCTGGCGCCATAAACGATCTCGCCTTTCGATTCGGCCAGCGGCTTGCCCTGCTCCAGGGTCAGGAGGAGCGCCAGATCGTCCTGATTTTCCAGGATCAGGTTGTACCAGGTGCGCATGATGGTGGAGCGCTCCTTGGCGGTCTTGGCCCGCCAGGCCGGCCAGGCGCGGTTGGCGGCTTCGATGGCGCGGCGGGTTTCCTTGGCACCCAATTTGGGAATCGTGCCGAGCGTTTCCTCGGTCGCCGGGTTGGTGACCGGTATGGTGGCGCCGGACGTGGCATCGATCCAGGCCCCATCCACATAACATTGCTGGCGAAACAGGGCGGCGTCCTTCAGTTGCGGCGCGCCATTGGTCGCCTTCGCCTGAGCTTGCGCGGTCATGCTAGTCCTCCGGGTAGGGGATTGTTCCGTCTTGAGGCCAACTATAGGACCGGGCCGGGGCGAGCGAAAGGGGCGAAGGATGCCCTTTCGCTCAAGCCGCGCTATTTTCGCCGATCCGGCAGTGGGCCTAGGCCGGCAGGGCGGTGCGGGCTAGGCCGGCAGGGCGCCCATATCGTCGATCACCGCGGCAAACAGGTCGGAAAGGGCGGCCAGCTCGTTGCGGTGCAGATCGCGCGCGGCGACCCGTCCGCCGTGCCCGTCCGGCAGATCGCGGGTGGCGCAGGCATCGGCAATGACGGTGGGCGCGTAGCCCAGCCCCATGGAGGTCCGCACCGTCGAGCTGACGCACATATGGGTCATGAATCCGGCGACGAGCAGATTGGTCGTGCCGGCCTTTTTCAGCGTCGCATCCAGCTCGGACCCGACGAAGGAATCGGGCAGGGTCTTGATCACCACCGCCTCGCCCTCGCGCGGCGCCGCCGGACCGGCGAAAGCGAACGCGGATGTTTCCGGATCGAACAGCCCGCCAGGTTTGCCGCGGTGCGCGACGTGGACGATGGGCCGGCCCTGGGCGCGCGCCGCGTCCAGCAGGGCGGCAATGCGTTCCAGCGCACCGTCAATACCGTCCAGGGGCAGACGGCCGGCGGCCGTATATTCCCGCTGCGCGTCGATCACGAGCACGGCGGCGTTGGCCAGCGAGCTCGGCGATCTTTCGGCACCACCGAGCGCCAATAGTGTCTTAGGTAGGGGCATTGTCATCCTCACATCTAGACCGTGATCCCACTCGGAGCCGCATGGATGGCGGACGGGGGCGCTCTCGTCAAGCCTCGGCGTTGAGCGGCCAGTGGATGCCGCATTCGGTCTTGTCGGTGCCGGACCAGCGACCGGACCGGACCGCGCCCGGCTGGCCATTCGCTTGGCTGGTGCAGGGGACACAACCGATCGACGGGTAACCCTGGGCGGCCAGCGGATGATGCGGCAGCTCGGCATCCGTAAAGGCGGCGGCGATCTGGGCCGGGGTCCAGGTTGCCAGCGGGTTGATCTTGATCCGGCCATCGACGGCCTCGATGACCGTCAGCCCGGCGCGCTCGCCACCGGCGAAGCGCTTGCGGCCGGTGATCCACGCCTCGAAGCCCGTCAACGCTCGTTGCAGCGGCAGGACCTTACGCAAGCGGCAGCAGTGATCGGGATTGCACCGCCACAGATCGCCCTGGGCGTCGGCGGCGATCAGATCCTGCGGCATCGGTTTGCTTACACGCACGTCGCGCAGCCGCAAGCGGTGTACCAGCCGATCGCGGTAATTCAGGGTCTCGGCGAAATGTTTGCCGGTATCGAGGAAGATCACTGGAACGGCTGGATCAACGGCCGCCACCAGCATCAGCAGCACCGCTGACTCGGCGCCGAAAGACGAGACCACGGCCAGCCGACCGGGAAACTCGTGCTCGATCATGGACCGCAGCAGGTCCTCGCCGGCCAGCCCGGCGTAGCGGCGCAGCAAGCTGGTGGCCCGTTGCTCGGCAATGTGTTGGTCAGTGATCTGCATAAGCCGGTGGGACTCCAAGGACGGATCGGCTGTCAGCCAGCCCGACGGGCGCCAGGCTCCTCGGGTTGCGCCGGGTTTGGCCGGCGCTGCCGGTAGACGGGCACGCGGCCATCGGCCGCCGGCTGATAGGTGACGCTGATGCGTGCTTGCGCCGCGAGCCAGGCCTCGACCGACGTTCCCGCCGGGACTTCGATCGCATCGAAGCCGCACCGGTGCAGGAACAACGCCTGGTCGATGACCGGCGCGCCGACGGCGCGAACCTCTCCCCGATAACCGTATCGTTCGCGCAGCAAGCGGGCGTAGGAGAAGGCCCGACCGTCCGCGAACTTCGGGAACTCCAGGGCGACCACCGCGACGTGCCTCAGGTCGCCGACGATCTGCGCCGGTGACTGATCGCTGCGCAGGCGGATGCCGAGCGGCTGGCGGCGGGCCAGCAGCGCCTCCCGTTCGGCGCGCCAACGGTCGAGACCGACGATCACCGCGCCACTTTCCGGCAATGGCGACTCGTCCGCGAGAGTGAACCAGGTATCCTCGCTCAGCGCGCGGTTCTTAATGAGTGGCATAGAGCTTCCCCTTGAACGGCTCGATCCCAACGCGGGTATAGGTCTGGCTGAAGGTTTCACCGTCACCGCGGATGTCGAGATAGGTCTCGACCACCGTCTCGACCGCATCGACGATCTGCTCCGAGGAAAAGGCCGGCCCGACGAGCTTGCCCAGCGCCGTGTTCTCGTCGGCGCTGCCGCCTAGGGTGACCTGATAGAATTCCTCGCCCTTCTTGTCGACGCCGAGGATGCCGATGTGGCCGACGTGGTGATGGCCGCAGGCATTGATGCAGCCGGAGATCTTCACTTTCAGTTCGCCGATGTCGTGCTGCCGCTTGAGATCGGCGAAGCGGCGGCTGATCTGTTGCGCCACCGGGATCGAGCGGGCATTCGCCAGGCTGCAATAGTCGAGCCCGGGGCAGGCGATGATGTCCGAGATCAGACCGAGGTTGGCGGTTGCCAAATCGTGCGCGACGAGACCGCGCCACACCTCGTAGAGATCGCGCCGGCCCACATACGGCAGCACCAGATTCTGCTCGTGGGTGACACGGATCTCAGCGAAGCTGTGCCGCTCGGCCAAATCGGCGACCGCCTCCATCTGCTCGGCGGTAGCATCCCCCGGCACGCCACCCTCGGGCTTGAGGGAGATGTTGGTGATGACATAGCCGCGCACCTTATGGGCCACCACGTTGCTGCGCACCCAGGCGGCGAAGGCTGGATCCTCCAGGCGCTTGCCTTCGAAGACCCCGGCCTCGCGCTCGGCCGCGGCGCGGCTCAGAACCTCATACGGCGGCGGCGCGAAATAGGCTTCGATACGCGCGACCTCTTCCGTGGGCAGGGCCAGGTCCGTATCCTTCAGGTGCTGCCACTCCTCCTCGACCATGGCGGCGAATTTTTCCGCGCCCACTTCGTGCACCAGAATTTTGATACGCGCCTTGTACATGTTGTCGCGGCGGCCGAGCTGGTTGTAGACCCGCATGATCGCTTCCAGGTAGGAGAGCAGATCACCCTTGGGCAGGAACTCGCGGATCGTCTTGCCGACCATCGGCGTGCGACCCAGGCCGCCGCCGACGATCACCGCGAAACCGACCTCGCCGTCGGCATTGCGGCGAATTTGCAAGCCGATGTCGTGCACCCGTACCGCCGCCCGGTCGTGCACTGCCCCGGTCAGCGCGACCTTGAACTTGCGCGGCAAGAACGAAAACTCCGGGTGCAGGGTCGACCACTGGCGAATGATCTCTGCATAAATGCGCGGGTCTTCGATCTCGTCACCGGCCACCCCGGCGTACTGGTCGGCGGTGACGTTGCGAATGCAGTTACCGCTGGTCTGGATGGCGTGCATCTCGACCTTGGCCAGGTCGGCGAGAAGGTCCGGCACCTCCTCCAGCTTCGGCCAGTTGTATTGGATGTTCTGACGGGTAGTGAAATGGCCGTAGCCCTTGTCGTAGCGGCGGGCGATGGCGGCCAGCTTGCGCAGCTGTTCGGACGACAACGTGCCGTAGGGAACGGCGACGCGCAGCATGTAGGCGTGCAGTTGCAAATACAGCCCGTTCATCAGCCGCAGCGGCCGGAACTCCTCCTCGCTCAAGTCACCGGCCAGTCGCCGCGCCACTTGGTCGCGGAAC
>JAJFGI010000426.1 GCA_021776215.1 Kiloniellaceae bacterium
TGAAGCGGCGGGCGAACAGCACCGGATTGCCGCGTTTGCCCTGCCACGTGGGGACGCAGATGGCGCGCCCTTCCAACGGGTCGAAGGCGGCCATCAGCCGGGCGATCACGGCCGCCGATAGGCGCGGCATATCGCCGAGGCAGACCAACACCCCATCGGCATCTTCGGGCAACGCCGCCAGGCCCCGGTGCAACGACGTGCTGAGGCCCGCCGCGAACTCCGGGTTGTAGACGGGCTTCACCGGCAGTCCGGCGAGCGCCTGCTCGACCCTCTCGCGCTCATGGCCGGTGACGACGATCACCGGGTCCGCCCCGGCGGCGACGACTTCGGCAACCACATGCGCCACCATGGGCTTGCCGTCGACGACGGCCAGAAGCTTGTTCTCGGGACCCATGCGCCGCGACTGCCCCGCCGCCAGGACCAGGCCGGCAATACGCGCGGCATGGGCGCCCGCTATCGCCGCGGGACGGGCATCCTCGACGGCGGCGGCGCGCGGCAGCGGGCGCGCGGCGATCTCCTTCAGCAGGCCGCCGGCGCCCATCGCCATGAGATCGCCTGGGCCCACCGGCACATCCGCGATCAGGCGCTGCAAGACCCAGTCGAATCCGTTCAGCTTTGGCGAGCGCGCGCAGCCGGGCAGGCCGACCACCGGCGTGTTCTCGAGTCGGCCCACCAGCAGCAGGTTGCCCGGATCGACCGGCATGCCGAAGTGTTCGACGGCGCCGCCCGCCGCGACAAGTCCCGCCGGCACCACATCGCGCCGGTCGACGATGGCGGACGCGCCCGAGACCAGGACGATCTCGCATCCATCGGCGCGTAGCGCGTTGATCGCCGTGGCAACCGCCGACGCGTCATGGCCGCAGCGGCGCTCGACGCTGGCCGGGCAATCAAGGGCGGCAAGGCGGGCATCCAGGGCCGCCGTGGTCTTGTCGAGTAAGCTGACCTTCATCCCCGGCAGACTGGTCTGCACCAATCCAACCTGGCGGGGTCGAAACGGGGCGACCCGCAGGAGCGGCGCGTCCGCACCGCCCGCCGCCGCCAGGCACCGCGCCAGGGTTTCCGCCGAGACGGCAAAGGGGATGATCTTGATGGTGGCCGCCATCTGGCGCGGGGCCACCGGCTCGTAGGGCGGCAAGGTCGCCACCGTCACCGCCTCATCGACCAGATTGATGGCATCCAGGCGCGAGCGGTCGAGCGAGAGCAGGCCACGGGTCTGCGCGATCAGATTGGCGCGCCCGGTAAAGGCGGCGGTGGGGCTCAGGCCAGGGCCGCTCAGCGCCTCGGCCAGAGCGGTTGCGGCGGCATCCTCATGAACATCCCCGGGCTCCAGGCGGGCGGCAACGACACTGGCAATGCCGGCTGCGCCCAAGGCCGCAACGTCGGCGGCGGAGAGGGTGCGGCCCTTTCTGAAACGGCTTTTGCCGACCGCCAGCGAGTGGGCGAGGATCGCCCCCTCCGCCTCGGCCAACGGGGTGTCGCCGAAGATCATGGGGCGGTCGCGGGCGCCGGGGCGCCGTGCAGGGCCTGGGTGGCCTGGGCGACGATCGAGACGGCAATCTCCGCCGGGCTTTTGGCGCCGATGGCCAGGCCGGCGGGACCGTGAATACGCGCCAATTGGGTATCGTCCAAGCCCTCGGCGCGGAGGCGGTCCAGGCGTTTGGCATGGGTCCGTTTGCTGCCCAGGGAACCGATGTAAAACGCGTCCGTGGTCAAGGCGACGAGCAACGCGGGATCGTCCAGCTTCGGGTCATGGGTGAGGGTGACCACGGCGGTCCGCCGGTCCGGGCGCAGGGCGGTGAGGGCTTCGTCGGGCCAAGCGGTGGACAGGGTGACATCGGGAAAGCGGGCGTCCGTTGCCCAGGCGTGGCGGGGATCGACGACGGTCACGTCGTAGCCGGCCAAGGTCGCCATGGGCACCAGAGCCTGGGCGATATGCACCGCGCCGACCACCACCATGCGCAGGGGCGGGTTGTTCACGTGCACGAACAGGCTGGTATCGGCCAGCGCGCCGCTGCGGTCGTCGGCGATCGCCTGGCGGATGCGGTCGAGAACGACGCTGCCCAGGGTCAGATCGCCAGTGACGTCGTCGCCGTCGAGCAGGGCTTGCCGGCCGTTGTCCAGGTTGGTGACCAGGGCGACGGCGCGCTTGTCCGCGCGGGCGGCGAGCAGGGCATCGAGCACCGGGCGCTGCATCGGCGGGACCTATTCCAGCCGCTCGACGAAGACGCGCACCGTGCCGCCGCAGGCCAGGCCGACCTCCCAGGCGGTCTCGTCGGTGACGCCGTATTCGAGCAGCTTGGGGGTACCGGTGTCCATCACCGCGCGGGCCTCATGCACCACTGCACCCTCGATGCAGCCGCCGGAGACGGAGCCGAGCATAGTGCCCTTGTCGTCCACGGCGAGCTGGCTGCCGGTCGGCCGGGGCGACGACCCCCAGGTGGCGACCACCGTCGCCAGGGCGACGCTGCGCCCCTCGTCGCGCCAGCGGGCCGCTTGTTCCAGAACGTCAGCCGGAGTAGAGGTTGGCAGCGGCGTTGTCATCAGACGGCCTCGCGCCAAGCGGTGGCGCCCTCTTGGCGGCGGGTCACCGGTTCGCTGAGAACGTCGGTCAATTGCGTCAGGCTTTCCAGGTTGTGCACCGTGCGGAAATCGTCCACGTGCGGCATGATCGCCTTTGCTCCCAATGATTTTGGTTCATACCCTTCATAGCGCAAGAGCGGGTTCAGCCAGATCAAGCGCCGGCACGACCGATGCAGGCGCTCGACTTCGGCCCGCAGGCCCTCGGCGTTGTCGCGGTCGAGCCCGTCCGAGATGAACAGCACCACCGCGCCCTGGCCAAGCACCCGGCGCGCCCAGGTGCGGTTGAAATCGTGCAGGCAGGTGCCGATGCGCGTGCCGCCGGCCCAGTCCACCACGGCCGAGGCCACTTTCTCCAGGGCGATGTCGATGTCCTTGTGGCGCAGATAGCGGGTGACATTGGTCAGCCGGGTGCCGAAGACGAAGCTGTGCACCCGGTCCCGGTCGCTGGTGATGGCGTGCAGGAAATGCAGCAGCATACGCGAATACCGGCTCATGGAGCCGGAGATGTCGCAGATGACCACCAGGGGCGGGTGCCGCCGCCGCTGCTGCTTCCAGCGCAACGGGATGGTGTCGCCGCCGGAGCGCAGGGCGGCCCGCATGGTGGCCCGCAGATCCGCCGTTCTGCCCGCCGGGGCCGCGCGAAAGCGGCGTATCGGCACGGTCATGATGGGCAGGCGCATGGCGGCGATGGCGGCCTTGGCCTTGGCGATCTCGGCCGCCGACATCTGCTCGAAATCCATCTGTCGCAGGACCTCGCGGTCGGAGTAGGTCAGGACCGCGTCGATCTCGACCTCGTCCTCTTTGCGCTCGGTAGCGGCCTCCTCGCCGCCCGCGTGGCCGGCCCGCAAGGCCTCGGCAAGGCGGCGGTTGACGGCGTTGGCATCATCCGGACCGCGGCCGGGGGCGGCCTGCACCTCGGGCAGCAACAGGCCCATCATCTTTTCCAGGATCTGCGGATTGCGCCAAAAGATCTGGAAGGCCTGATCGAACAGGTCCTGTTGGTCGCGGCGATTGACGAAAACCGCGTGCAGGGCC
This sequence comes from Kiloniellaceae bacterium, assembly GCA_021776215.1. GTDB lineage: Bacteria > Pseudomonadota > Alphaproteobacteria > Kiloniellales > J153 > JAJFGI01. The sequence continues at coordinate 3,616 of JAJFGI010000426.1, forward strand.
CAGTAGAAGTCGTCGCGGCGGCGCAGGCCCACGGTCTCGACGGCGCGGATCGCC
>JAJFGI010000427.1 GCA_021776215.1 Kiloniellaceae bacterium
CGTGTTTCCTTGTCCTGGGCCGAGGATCTCGGGGGCCAGCTCGACAGAATCGAGGAAATCGCGTCCGGCGCCGACCTGACCCAATCGGAAGTTCAATTTCTTCAGAACGCGAGCCAATTGGGCGACATATTCCGGTTCAAGCTGTTCGACCGCAAGGGGCGCCTGAGGCTGGTCTCCGGCCTTCAGGTGACGGTCTCCCCGATCGGCGACGATCTCAGCGCCCATAACGAAATGGCGGCCCGAGTGTTGGCCGAGGGCAAGCCTTTTACTGAACTTTTTGACGGCAGCGGCAAGCCCGACCGGCCGGAGGTTTACGTCGAATCCTATGTGCCCGTCGAGCGTGACGGAGAGATCGTTGCCATCGTTGAGGTTTACGTTGACCAGACCGAGGCCGCCAGGATCGTCCGCTCGGACTTTATCTGGTTTGGGTTCGAGATCGCCGTCTTAACGATCTTTGCGTTGCTGCTGCCGGCACTGGCACTGTTGCGACTGTCGTTGATGCTCAGGCAGCGCAACCGCGCATTGCGAGCCGAACGGGCGCGCGCGCTTGCCGCGGAGGGCCGCCTGCTGCAGGTGCAAAGGATGGAGGCGGTTGGGCAGTTGACGGGTGGCGTGGCACACGACTTCAACAACCTTCTCGCCGTCATCATGGGCAACTCGGAGTTGCTGGAAGACAGGTTGGGGAACGAAGACAGGTCGCTTGCGGCAATCATGCGGGCGACAACGCGTGGTTCCGAGCTGACCCAGCGTTTGCTGGCGTTTTCGCGACAGCAATCCCTAAGGCCAACTACGATCGACCTGGGGACGCTTGTGTCCGGGATGTCGGCGTTGCTGGTCCGGACCCTGGGCGAGACCTTGGACATCAAGATTATCGCGGCGCCCGGCCTTTGGGGTGCGTTGGCCGATCCGGGACAGGTGGAGAACGCGCTCTTGAACCTGGCTCTCAACGCCCGCGATGCCATGCCGGACGGTGGGAAACTGACCATTGAATGCGAGAACGCGCACCTGGACGAAGTCGACGCGGCGCGAAACCCGGAGGTCGTGCCTGGCGACTTCGTCGTCCTCGCGGTGAGCGACAACGGCACCGGGATGTCGGCCGAGATCCTGGAAAAGGCATTCGAGCCTTTCTTCACGACGAAGGACGTGGGCCAGGGCAGCGGGTTGGGTCTCTCCATGGTCTATGGTTTCGCCAAGCAGTCCGGTGGCCATGTGACCGTCCACAGCGAATTGGATCGTGGCACGACCGTAAAGGTGTATCTGCCGCGTTATAAGGAGGAACGTGAAATAGTGCACAAGGACACCGACATCCCGCGTGGTCGAGACGAAATGGTTCTGGTGATCGAGGATGACCCGGATGTGCGAGAGCTCGCTGTCCGGTTGCTGGACGGGTTGGGATACCGGATGATCGAAGCCGTGGATGTGGCTGAAGCACGCAAACTTCTAGCGGGGGAAGCACGGGTTGATTTGGTGCTCTCGGACGTGATCCTGCCTGGGGGCATCAGCGGCCCGGAATTCGCCGAGGAGGCACGCACGGCCCATCCTGATCTGAAGATCATTTTTATGTCGGGCTATCCGGTGGCCGGCACGTACAACGGCTTCGCGAATTCCGACGAAGTGCTGCTCAACAAACCTTTTCAAAGGCAAGAACTCGCGAAGGCCCTGCACGACGCACTGAATTGACGAGCATATGAACGTTTCTCGGAGCGAAGTCGGCGCCCTGTCGCTTCCTTAACGCTCGTTCAGGAAAAGCCGATCTAGAGATAAAAGCGGGAGAGAAAGAACACGGTCGCGGCATTGCCCAGGATGATGCCGCAGATCATGAAGGTCAGAATGATATACCCGTGGACGCGGCCCTCCCGCCTGGCCTGCGGGCCGAGAATGCCTTTGAACAGGCTGGAGAACTGGCTACCGATCGCCTCCTGGCGGGCGAACTCGGTGCTCTGCCAGATCTGATAGATGATAAGCATGTAGATCGATGCGGCGCTGACCAGGAAACTGGCCAGGACTAGGCCCTTGGCCATATTGGCCTCGATCACGAGGATCTGTGCGACGATCATGATGGCGGCGAACATCAGCAGGACGGCACCGACCAGCTTCCATTGCCGCTCCTTGGCGAAGCGAACGGTATGCGCCGATTCGCCATAGAGAACACGCATTTCGGCATGGGTGTTCTCATCCAGCTCGGAAGCCTTGAGCTCCTCGGCCTCGCCGCCGCCTTCCGCTTCTTCCGGTTCTTTGGCCATGGGTGCCCCCCCGAGTCGCCCCCGATTCGCGCGATGGAAATGATGCCGCAGCGCCGCGCCGGGTACAACCGGCGCTCGATGGGGGTCATTTCGGAGAGAATGGTGCGGCTGGAGGGACTCGAACCCCCACTCCCTTGCGAGAACTAGCACCTGAAGCTAGCGCGTCTACCAATTCCGCCACAGCCGCAAGCAGCATCCGGTCAATCGGCCGACCGCCCGCCACCTGTATGAATAAGAAAACCCCCGACCTGTCAAATCGAATTGTCCGGCCGACACCGGATATCTGGCCCGTGGCCCGGCTGGAATGGTGCGGCTGAGAGGACTTGAACCTCCACGGGGTTGCCCCCACAGCGCCCTCAACGCTGCGCGTCTACCGATTCCGCCACAGCCGCCCGGCAACGAGGAATTGGAACCTCGTCGCAACGGTGCCGGTTTTATAGTGCCCGCCGGTACCAGGGCAATTGAAATCTCGCCGGTGAGCAATCGCCGGCGACCGCCAGGTCGATGCCGGTTGCCGGCGGCTTCGGCGGCATGGTACCTGACTTAGGTGCCATAACCCTGAGCCCGGAGCCGATGCGGACCGTTTTACTGTTTTTGGCCTTAGGGGGCCTGCTGGCCGTCAGCCTGTCGCTTGCCGCCTATCTGTGGTGGGATATGGGGGAGGTAGAGATCGGCGTGCACGGCCTCATCGCCCTGATCCTCGGCGCCTTGCTCAGCCTCGCCCTGGGCGGCGGCTTGATGGCGCTGGTCTTTTACAGCCACAAGCGCGGCTACGACGATCGCCAGAACCGGACGGACGACTGACGTATCGCCCCGTGCCCAGGCCCGGTCGGGCTGGCCGGACCCCCGCCCCGACCCGCGTGTGGCCGCTGCCGGGGTCCGTACCCGCACCCTTCCCAAGTGCTCCGCTGCCGGCGGCGTCGGTCCGCCGCCGGAAAACCTGGGTCGCCGCGAACCTTGGTTCGTCAGCCTAGTGTCCCGAATCCGAAATTCGTGGCAACGAATTTCGGGTTCAAAGGGACACTACCGATTTGAGTCTAGTGTGATTCAGCTTCCGAAGTTCGTCACATTTAATGTGACGAACTTCGGAACCATCACACTAGAGCCAGCCTTGTCGCCACATCTGGCCGCTCTTGCACCGCCGACAGACCCGGTTGTGGGCACCTTCGGAATGGAAATCGTCGCTGCAAACCAGGCAACGGCGCACCCGCTCCGCGATTTTTCTCGCTTGGACTTTCATGTGTGTTGTCACGCCAGTTCTCCTTTGCCCCAAGGAGTAGCGTCGGAACCGGCCGAAACGATGGCTGAAATGCGGCGAAGTTGCGTCGGCGGAACGAGAAACCGAGGTTTTCCGCGGGCGACACGGTGTTAAAACTGTGGCAACGAGAATAACGTCGGGCCGGGCCCCGACCGGGTTCTAGCGGGGCTTGGGCAGGACGCCCAGGAGGGTCGGGCCGATCTGGTCGCGCAGCCG
>JAJFGI010000428.1 GCA_021776215.1 Kiloniellaceae bacterium
GATCCCCGGCCGCAAGACCTTGATCGCCACTTCGCTCTCGGCACCGCTCTCCGTGTCGGTGACGATGCCCAAATGCACCTGGGCGATGGACGCCGCCGAGATCGGCGTGTCGTCGAAGTCACTGAAGAGCGTGGCGACCGGGGCGCCCAATTCCGCCTCGATGGTGGCCCGTGCCGCGGCACTGGGGAACGGCGGCAGGGCATCCTGCAACTCGGACAGATCCAAGGCCAACTGCTCGCCCAGCACGTCGGCGCGGGTGGAGAGGAACTGCCCCAGCTTGATGAAGCTCGGCCCCAGTTCGGTCAAGGCGCGCGCCAGCCGTTGACCCGGCCGGCCGGCCACGTGCCGGCGCGAGCCGAGCCGGGCCAGCCAGAGCAGACCGGGGGCGACGCCCAGGGTCTCGCCGGCGGCCAACGCATCGTGGCGGGCCAGGGTGCGGGCAATGCGCAACAGGCGCAAAAGAGTGCGAGCGGTACGCAGCATGGGGTGCGGTCTCTTACAGGCGCCAGCCGGAATGCAGCGCCGCGATGCCGCCGCTGAGGTTGCGATAGCGCACCTGATCGAAGCCGGCGTCGGTCAGCATGGCGGCCAAATCATCCTGGGCCGGAAAGCGGCGGATACTCTCTGCCAGATACTGATAGGCGGCGCGGTCGCCGGTGACCGCCTCGCCGAGCGCCGGCAGCACCTTGAACGAATAAAGATCGTAGAGGTCGGAGACGAGCGGCAGCACCACGCGGCTGAATTCGAGGCACAAAAAGCGGCCGCCGGGCGCCAGGACGCGCCGCGCCTCGGCCAGGGCCGTCTCGATCTGCGTCACGTTGCGCAGGCCGAAAGCGATGGTCACGGCATCCAGGCTGCGGTCGGCCACGGGCAGGGCTTGCGCATCGGCGCACACCCAATGGAGGCCGTTCGGACAGGCGGCGCCGAACAGGCCGCGGTCGATCGCCCGGTCGGCCCCGATGCGCAGCATGGCCGGGGTGAGGTCGCACACCGCAATGGGCCCGGCACGCATCGGCCCAACCCGGTCAAGGACGCGCAGGGCGATATCCCCGGTGCCGCCGGCCAGATCCAACAGCCGCATACCCGGCCGCGGGTCCAGCCAATCGATCATCGCCGTCTTCCACAGGCGATGGATGCCGCCGGACATCAGATCGTTCATCAGATCGTAGCGGGTGGCCACGCTCTCGAAAACGCCGCGCACCCGCGGTCCCTTCTCCGCCTCGGATACCTCCTGGTAGCCGAAGTGGGTGGTGCGGCCAGCTTGGCGGCGGGTCTTATCGGTGCTGTCGGTCGGCATGGCGCGGACCATAGCGCGTGGCCGGGCTTCGCGCTACTGTGCCCCCCGCCGCCCGCATAAATTAGGAGACGACGTGCCCGAATTGCCCGAGGTGGAGACGGTGGTGCGCGGCTTGCGCCCGCGCCTGGAAGGCCGCCGGCTGATACGCGTCGAACAGCGCCGGGCCGATCTGCGCTTTCCCTTGCCGGAGGGCTTCGCCAGCCGTCTGCGCGGGCGGGTCGTGCGCCGTATTGGGCGGCGCGCCAAATACATCGTCATGCACCTTGACGATGGGCAGGTGCTGCTCTGCCATTTGGGGATGAGCGGGCGGGTGTTGCTGGTCGAGAAAGACGCGCCGCCGCCGGGGCCGCACGATCACATCATCCTGACGACCGACCGCGGCGACGAGATCCGTTACAACGATGCCCGCCGTTTCGGCATGATGGATTTGACCGATGAGGCCGGGCTGACGGGTCATCCGCTGCTCGCCCAATTGGGACCGGAACCGCTGGGCAACAGCTTCAACGGTCCGGAGCTGGCGCGCCGCCTTGCCGGCAAGCGGGTCTCCATCAAGGCGGCGCTGATGGATCAACGCGTTGTCGCCGGGCTGGGCAATATCTATGTGAGCGAAAGCCTGTTCTTCGCCGGGCTGTCGCCGCGCCGGCAGGCCTATACGGTGCAAGGCGGTCGTGCGGAGCGGCTGGCGGCGGCGATCCGCGACGTTCTCACACGGGCCATCGACGCGGGTGGCTCCTCCCTGCGCGACTATGTGCAGGCCGATGGCGAACTCGGATACTTCCAGCATGCCTGGGCCGTCTATGGGCGGGAGGGGGAGCCCTGCCCCGGCTGTCACTGCGACCGGGCGAATGGCGGCGTCCGCCGCATGGTGCAATCGGGCCGCGGCACTTTCTATTGTGCCGTGCGCCAGCGGTAAGGTAGAGAAGGCGCCCATGGCAAAATCATCGACCCGCCATCGAAATGTGCCGTGGCGGAAGCGGCTGCCGGCACTGGCGCTGGCGGGCGCCCTTGGCGTGATGTCGCCGGCGTCGGCGGTGTATGCCGATGGCGATGCCTTTGTCGCCGGTGTCGAGGACTTGCCCTTGATGCCGGGTCTGGCGGAAGTACGCGATGCCGGTGTCGTCTTCGACAAACCGGGCGGGCGCATCGTCGAATCCTATGCGGAGGGCGCCGTCAGCCGGACCGAGGTGATCGGCTTCTACCGCCAGACCTTGCCACAGTTGGGCTGGCACGCGCTTGGCGATACCGCCTTTCGGCGCGAGGGCGAGCGGTTGGAGATCGTCCTGCTCGGCGGCGACGGCGATCTGGTGGTTCGCTTTACGCTGCAGCCGGAATAATGCACCCGTTGCAATTGGACACGAAGGGTAGGAGGACAGAGCCGCATGGCATACGAGAACATCACCGTCGAAACACGGGGCAACGTCGGCCTCATCACCTTGAACCGACCGAAGGCGCTGAATGCGCTGTGCATTGCATTGATCGACGAACTGGCGCGCGCCCTCGATGGCTTTGAGGCGGACGATGCCATCGGCTGCATCGTGCTCACCGGGTCTGAGAAAGCATTCGCCGCCGGCGCCGACATCAAGGAGATGAAAGACAAGACCTACATGCAGGCCTATGGCGAGGATTTCATCACCGTCGGTTGGGAACGTCTCGCGCAAACCCGCAAGCCGGTGATTGCGGCGGTCGCCGGCTACGCGCTGGGCGGCGGCTGCGAGGTCGCCATGATGTGCGACATCATCATTGCCGCCGACACCGCCAAGTTCGGTCAGCCGGAGATTACGATCGGCACCATCCCCGGCTCCGGCGGCACGCAACGCCTGACCCGCGCAGTCGGCAAGAGCAAGGCCATGGACCTGTGCCTGACCGGCCGCATGATGGATGCCGCCGAGGCCGAGCGTGCCGGCTTGGTGGCTCGTGTCGTTCCCGCCGCCGATTTGATGGCGGAGGCGATGAAGACCGCGGAGAAGATTGCCTCGCTTTCTCGCCCCATCGTCATGATGGCCAAGGAGGCGGTCAATCGTGCTTACGAAACGACGCTGGCCGAAGGCATCAAGTTCGAGCGCCGGATCTTCCACGCCACTTTCGCGACCGAGGACCAGAAGGAAGGCATGGCGGCCTTTGCCGAGAAACGCCCGCCGAACTGGAAAAACCGATAGAAACCCTCGGAAACAGCCATATCCGGCCGCTTCCCGATGCGGCCGGCCGGGTTGCTTGACGGCGGCCGGGCCGGGGGCTATAACCCCCGCCTTCCGCTCATTACGCTTACGGACAAGTCGCGCAGATGGCCAACCACGCATCAGCAAAGAAACGGATCCGGGGTAACGCCCGCCGCGCCGAGGTCAACGGTGCGCGCGTCGGCCGCATCCGGACACACGTCAAGAACGTCGAGCTTGCCATCGGCAAGGGCGACAAGAGCGCGGCACAGACCGCGCTGAAACAAGCGCAGCCCGAGTTGCATCGGGGTGTGCGGGCCGGCGTTCTTCATCGCAGCACGGCGGCGCGCAAACTCTCGCGTTTGTCCTCTCGAATCAAAACCATGAACTAAGTCCGGCTCGCGCTTCGGCGCGAACCGGTGATCGGCGAACGCGCACAAGATACGCGCGACGTGTCAGTGCGTGGCGGTGACTCGCGCCAGGCATGGTCGTGCGCGCGAGGATGAGGTTGTGTGCATGCGTGCACCAGGTGGTGTGCACGCGGCGGTGGTACCCGCTGCATGCGCCGACCATGAGGTGGGCGCGTGCCGGTCATGCCGCGCGCCGGCGCACATTGTCATGCGCGCGCAGACGGATCTCGCGGATCTCAGGGCATAC
>JAJFGI010000429.1 GCA_021776215.1 Kiloniellaceae bacterium
CGGCATTCCTCGCCACGTCGGCGCTGGCGCAGGATATAACCGCACCGGCGACACCGGGTATCGAGCCGTCGTTCGATATCCGGCGCACGGCCGTTACTGCAAAAGGGGACCAGTTGCTCTTCCGTATGGTCGCCGGTGGCCGGGCCGGCGCGATAAGGCCCGCCGCACATGGTCAGACGCCGGGCAGCCACGTGGCCGCCTATGTCTGGCCCACCGGCCTGGATAGCGGCGTCGCCGGTTTCGCGCCGGGCCAGGGTATTCTGGCCCTGACGGTGACGGCACACCCGGATTTCGACGACACGCCGCTTTACGATGAAAACGGCGACGGCGACCGGGGCAACGACGGCGAGACTTGGCATAGCCATTGGGTGGTCCTGACCCCGGACGAGGCCTGCGGCCCTGGCAGCCTAAAGGTCAAGGACATCCCCGCGGGTGCCGCGCCGCGCCTACCCGAAACCTGGCCGGGCCTGCCCATCCTGCTCGATAGCCCAGGGTATGTGCCGCATTTGGCAGACGATACCATCGAAGTCGCGGCCCCGGCAGCGGTGGGCGGTGCCGGCATGGCTTTCGACGGTGTGACCGCGGCCTTGCAGGTGAATGCCGACATGGCCGCACCCCTGCTGTGTGTGGTCAAAGTGCATGACGTGGCCTCCGGCGATCTCTCACTCCCGGGCAGAGTGGAATAGGCCCGCGGCGTCCCCGGCCCCGATCCCAACTCCGATCCCACCTCCGGCTGGGGGCGCCGTACTCTTTGCCATACCGGGGTGATTCGGCGCAGGCTTAGCCACTATCTTTGAGCTAGACTCCGCTTCCGGGGACAGCGAGGGGCCAAGCTCATGGACGAAACCCGCGTCGAGACGCGGTTGCATGTGACGGACGCTCTGGCGGCCGGGCGCGAGATCGGCCTGGATCATGGCCGGGCGCACTTTCTGCGCTCCGTCCTGCGCCTGTCGCGCGGGGCGCATGTGGCGGTCTTCAATGCTCGCGACGGCGAATGGCTGGCCCGCATCGACGGCCTCGGCAAGGGCTGGTGCTCGCTGGCCGTCGCGCGGCAGCGGCGCGAGCCGGCGCCGGAACCGGACGTGTGGACGGTTTTCGCCCCGATCAAGCGGGCGCGCATCGACTTTCTGGCGGAAAAGGTGACCGAGCTGGGCTGTGCCGTGCTGCAGCCGGTGATCACCCAGCGCACGGCAGTGAGCCGGGTCAATGTCGAGCGGCTGGCCGCCAATGCCCGGGAGGCGGCGGAACAATGCAGCCGCCTGAGCGTGCCGGAGGTGCGCGAGCCGGTGTCCCTGAGCGCGCTTACCGCCGCCTGGCCGGCGGAGCGGCACCTGCTGCTGTGCGCCGAGGCCGGCACGGCCACGCCGATCGCGGAAGCCCTCGCCGCCGCCCTTACCGCCGCCCTCGCTGCCGCCGACTCGGGCGCCGACTCGGGGCCCTGGGCGATCCTGACCGGGCCGGAGGGCGGCTTTGCACAGAGCGAGCTTGACGCTCTTCTCGAACTGCCGTTTGTTACCCCGGTCGGCCTGGGGCCGCGCCTGCTTCGCGCCGATACGGCGGCGGTGGCCGCCCTGGCGTGCTGGCAGGCGGTTCTTGGCGACGGCCGTCGGCGCCCGCCGCGCGGTGCCTTCCTGCCGGCCTGACCCGGCACAGCATTTTCTCCAGATAGAGGCCAGAGAGCCCCATGTCCGCACCGCCGCAAGCCACGGGAGAACCGATCACCAGCAAGGCGCAGCTGGTGGCCTATTTCGAGGCCGGCTGCAAGCCGCCCGATTTGTGGCGGATCGGCACCGAGCACGAGAAATTCGCCTATACCGTCGGCGATCTGCGGCCGCTGCCCTACGAGGGCGAGCGCGGCATCCGGACGCTGCTTGACGGCCTGGTGGCGCGCTTCGGCTGGGCGCCGGTCCTCGAAGGCGGCGTGCCGATCGCGCTCACCCACGGCGGCTGCAACATATCCCTCGAGCCGGGCGGTCAGATCGAGCTCTCCGGTGCCCCGGTCGAGACCATCCACGAGACCTGTGCCGAGGTGCAGCAGCATCTTGCGCAAATCAAGGCGGTTGCCGAGCCGCTGGGGGTCAGCCTGATCGGCCTGGGTTTCCAGCCGAAGTGGAAGCGCGGCGACATCCCGTGGATGCCCAAGGCGCGCTACCGGATCATGCGGGCGCAAATGCTCAGGAAGGGCAATCTGGGCCTCGACATGATGCTGCGCACCTGCACGGTGCAAGTGAACCTGGACTTCGAGTCCGAGGCCGACATGGTGACCAAGTTCCGCGTCTCCCTGGCCTTGCAGCCGATCGCCACGGCGCTGTTCGCCAACTCGCCGTTCTCCGAGGGCAAGCCGAACGGATATCTCAGCTACCGCAGCCACATCTGGACCGACACCGACCCGGACCGCTGCGGCATCCTGCCGTTCGTCTTCGAGCCCGGCATGGGCTTCGAGCGGTATGCGGACCACGTCCTCGATGTGCCCATGTATTTCGTCTACCGGGACGGCGAATACATCGACGCCAGCGGCCAGTCGTTCCGCGACTTCATGGCCGGCCGTCTGCCGGCGCTGCCGGGCGAGATTCCGACCACCGGCGATTGGGCGGATCACGTCTCCACCCTGTTCCCGGAGGTGCGCCTGAAGCGCTATCTGGAGATGCGCGGCGCGGACGGCGGGCCTTGGGGGTCGCTGTGTGCCTTGCCGGCCCTGTGGGCCGGCCTGCTCTACGACCGCGCGGCGCTGGCCGCCGCCTGGGAGCTGGTCAAGGACTGGACCCTGGACGAGCACGCCTTCCTGCGCGCCGAGGTGCCACGCCGGGCCCTCGACACCGAGTTTCGCGGCCGCAAGCTCCTCGAGGTCGCCCGCCAGGTGCTGGCCCTGGCCGATGCCGGCTTGGCCCGCCGGGCGCGGGAGAACAGCCTGGGCGAGGACGAACGCCTGCATCTGGCGCCGCTGCGCCAGATCGTCGACTCGGGCAAGTGCCGGGCCCAGGATCAGTTGGCCGCCTACTATGGCCGCTGGGGGGAGAGCGTCGACCCCCTCTTCGCCGAGGAGGCGTATTAGGCCACCCCGCAAAAGCGGAGAGCCGCGGCTGGGGGACCGCGGCTCTCTGGGGTACAAGGGTACTTGTCTAGGGGAAGGGTTAGGTGAGCCCATTTAAGCCCACACCCCTTAACATTCCCTTAAAATACAGGCCGATAGGACGACGCCTGACGGCCCCTGAAAAGCCCGGATTTCTGAGGACTTTGCCATGATGACCGCCAATCGATCGGTGCCCGGCTTAAGAAATCGGCGCATTTTCGCCGTTTTTCCGGCCTCACCGCGGCGGACGCGACGGACCCGGGGCGGCGGATGACCCCGCGCGTTCAGGGCATCGACCACGTGGTCCTGCGGGTCAGTGACATGGCGCGGGCGATCCGCTTCTATGGCGAGGTGCTGGGCTGCCCGGTGGAGCGGCGGAACGACGATCTCGGGCTTGTGCAGCTGCGCGCCGGGGCGGCGCTCATCGACCTGGTCGATATCGCCGGCAGCCTCGGCACGGCCGGCGGTGCGGCGCCGGGGCGGGAGGGCCGCAACATGGATCACCTGGCGCTGCGCCTGGAAACCTTCGACGAAGCGGCCCTGCGGGCCCATCTGGCGGCGCACGGCGTCAGCGCGGGCGACGTCGCGGCGCGCTATGGCGCCGAGGGCGAGGGGCCGTCCATGTACATCCACGACCCGGACGGCAACATGATCGAACTGAAGGCCCCGCCGGTCTGACGGTTTGGGCGGCCTGAAGGGCCAGGCGGTCTGACGGTTAGGCGGTCTGACGGTTAGGCGGCGGTGCCGCCGACGGTCAGACGGTCGATCTTCAGGGTCGGCTGGCCGACGCCCACGGGGACGCCCTGACCTTCCTTGCCACAGGTGCCGATGCCGTGGTCCAGGGCCATGTCGTTGCCGACCATCGAGACGCGGGTGAGCACGTCCGGGCCGTTGCCGATAAGGCTCGCGCCCTTGACCGCCGGACCCTTGCGGCCGTTCTCGATCAGATAGGCCTCGGTGCAGGAGAAGACGAACTTGCCCGAGGTGATATCCACCTGGCCGCCGCCGAAATTGACCGCATAGAGGCCGGATTTGACCGAGGATAGGATCTCCTCCGGCGAGCGGTCGCCGCCGAGCATGTAGGTGTTGGTCATGCGCGGCATGGGAATGTGCGCGTAGCTTTGCCGGCGGCCGTTGCCGGTGGGTGTCATGCCCATCAGGCGGGCATTCTGCCGGTCCTGCATATAGCCGACCAGGGTGCCGTCCTCGATCAGGGTGGTGCACTGGCTGGGCGTGCCCTCGTCGTCGATGGTCAGCGAGCCGCGCCGGTCGCCGATGGTCCCGTCATCGACCACGGTAACCCCGCGGGCGGCGACCTGCTGGCCCATGAGGCCGGCGAAGGCCGAGGTCTTCTTGCGGTTGAAGTCGCCCTCCAGGCCGTGGCCGATGGCCTCGTGCAACAAGATGCCGGGCCAGCCGGCGCCGAGCACGACCGCCATCTCGCCGGCCGGCGCGGCCACCGAATCGAGATTGACGACGGCCTGGCGCAGGGCCTCGTCGACCGCGGCATGCCAGTAGTCGGGGGTGATCAGCCCGTCGTAGAGGACGCGCCCGCCGCCGCCGTAGCTGCCGCTTTCCATGCGCTCGCCGTCGGCGACGACCACCGACACGTTGAGCCGGACCAAGGGCCGGATATCCGCCGTCCGCTCGCCGCCGGCGCGCAGGATCTGGATCGCCTGCCAGCTGCCGGCCAACGAGGCGGTGACCTGGCGCACCCGTGGGTCGCGGCCGCGGGCATAGGCATCGATGTCGGCCAGCAGCCGGACCTTGTCGTCGAAGGGCATCTCGGCCAGCGGGTTGATTTCGCCATAAAGCCGTTGATTGGTGCGGTTTGGCCCCGCCGCCATGGGGCTGTCGCGGCCCGTGTGCACGGCGCGAACGGTCTCCGCCGCGCGGCGGATCGCCTCCTCCGACAGCTCGCTGGCATGGGCATAACCGGCGGCCTCGCCGGCCACGCTGCGCAGGCCGAAGCCCTGGGTGGCATCGAAACAGGCGCTCTTCAGGCGGCCGTCGTCGAAGCTCAGGCTCTCGGACTGGCAGTATTCGAGGAAGAGCTCGCCGTCGTCGGCGCCGTGCAAGGCCTCATCCACGATCGATTGCAGACGCGGCCGGTCCAGCCCGGCCCGGTTGAAAAAGACGTCGTCGGTCGTGGCAATCTGCGACATTAAGGCTCTCCATCAGGGGGGCGCCGCGCGATATCCGCGGGCAAACCGTACCTCGCCCTTATTAAGGGACCCGCAATGCCGGAGTCCAGCACCACCCCAGGATTATCGCGCAAAACCATATTGCAAGACCCGGCGCCCAGCGGTCATGGTGCGCGGGTCAGCGAGGAAATATAGGGGATCATACCATGGTCACGGGGCTGCGCGACCATCCTTTGCGCCGGGCGTTGACCGACGAGATCCATGCCCGGCCGTTTGCCCGCCTGGCGCCACCGCAGCGCGTGACCCATCTGGCGCTGTTTTCCGGCGAAGGCACCGCCGCCGCCGATCACGAACGGGTGACGGCCCTGTGCGAGCGCTTCGGCGCGCCCCTGCCGGCGGCCGACGACCGCCACCTCATGGTCGATCTCGGGCCTTTCCAGCTGAAATGGGAGCGGCACACCGAATTCTCGACCTATACGTTCTTCCAGCACGCCGACTCGCCCGGTTTCGATACCGCCGCGGCGCCATTCTCGGCCCCGGTGATCGGCCGGGTGCCGGCGGATTGGCTGCAAAGCCTGCCCGGCGAGCTGCTGGTCGCCGTCCATCTGGAGATGGAGTCGCGCGACTCGGCGCAGCGCGAGGTCGAGGATTTGGCGCTTCTCTTCGGGACCGACAACTTCGCCGGCAGCCTGGTGTCCGGCGGCGGCGCCACCGTGTGGATGGATTTTGCCATTCACGACGATGGCCTCGGCCGAATTCTGGTGCGCGACCGGCACCTGCGGCCGCGCCAGGCGGGGCGCCTGGTGCAACGCCTGTGCGAGATCGAGACCTACCGGACGGTGGCGCTGCTCGCCCTGCCGGCGGCACGCAGCTATGGCAGCAAGCTGACCCGCGCCGGAGAGCGTCTGACCGAGCTCACGGCGCGATTGAGCGAGATTACCGGCCTGCCGGACGAGCAGAAGCTGCTTGGCGACTTGACGCGGCTGTCCGCCGAGGTCGAGGGTATCGCCGCCGCCGTTAGCTATCGCTTTGGCGCCGCCCGTGCCTATCACGCCCTGGTCCGCAGGCGGGTCGAGGAATTGCGGGAGGAGCGGTTGGAAGGGCTGCAAACCATCGACGAGTTTCTGGAGCGCCGGCTGGCGCCCGCCATGCGCACCTGCGAGGCGGTAATGGACCGGCTGGAGACCCTGTCGGAGCGCATCGCGCGGGCCGGCGAATTGTTGCGCACGCGGGTGGATGTCACCCTCGAGGCGCAGAACAGCGATGTGCTGCGCTCGATGGATCGGCGCGCCAAGATGCAATTGCGCCTGCAGCAGACCGTGGAGGGCCTGTCCATCGCCGCGATCAGCTATTATCTTGTCGGCCTCATCGGGTATGCGGCGAAGGCGGCGAAATCGGCCGGCTTTCCGATGAATATCGATGTCGTCACGGGAGTCGCGATTCCCGTTGTTGTTGGGCTGGTTAGCCTGGGTCTGTGGCGGCTGCGCCGGCAGGTAGCGCGCGATGCCGGCCTGCACAACGACTAGGTTGAAAACCGCGCCGCGGACCGTGGTTCCGGGCTTGTGACCATGGCGACCTTGCTATAGCTTGCGCGCGCAGAATCGGCTATCAGAACCAGGTCGAAATACCACCACGGGCGAGCCGTGGCGCCATCCTTGCGGACAGGCGCGCGCCGCGCCGCGAAACGGGAAGTTGGAGCATGAGGATTTTGCGCAAGGTCGGCCTCGCCATCGCGGCGCTGGTACCAATTGCCGGCGACGCCGGACTGGTGCACGCCGAAGTGCCGAGAAACTGGCAGTTGGGATTTGATCCGGCGGCGTCGCCGACCATGGAGCGAATCACCGATTTTCACAACTTGCTGCTTATCATCATTACCCTGATCACGATCTTCGTGTTGGGGTTGCTGCTCTACGTGATGTACCGCTTCGCGGAGAAGCGGAATCCGACGCCGTCGCGGACGACGCACAATACGACCGTCGAGGTTCTCTGGACCGTGATACCGGTCGTCATCCTGGTGATCATCGCCATCCCGTCCTTCAAGCTGCTCTACTACGCGGACCGGGCGGAAGATGCCGAGATGACCATCAAGGCGATCGGTCATCAGTGGTATTGGAGCTACGAATATCCGGACGACGGCAACTTCACCTTCGATGCGACCATGGTGGCGACCGAGGACCTGCAGGCCGGGCAGAACCGCCTGTTAGATACCGACAACTATGTGGTTTTGCCGGTCGATACCAAGATCCGCCTGCTGATCACCGCCAGCGACGTGCTGCATTCCTTCTCCCTGCCGGCGCTGGGGGTGAAGCTGGACGCGGTGCCGGGCCGCATCAACGAGACCTGGGTCGAGATTACTCGCGAAGGCACGTTCTACGGGCAGTGCTCGGAAATCTGCGGGACCGGCCATTCGTTCATGCCGATCGCGGTCAAGGCGGTGTCGAAGGAAGACTATGCGGCGTGGGTCGAGACGGCCAAACAAGAGTTCGCACGGATCGACGATCCGGCCGCGCCGACGCGCGTCGCGCGGGCCGGTTCGGCCGAGTAAGTTTTGGGAGAGGGACGGGAGACAATGGCTCAGGCGCACGCAGTTCACGAACACGATCACAAGCCGGGCTTTTTCGTCCGCTGGTTCTGTTCGACGAACCACAAGGATATCGGCACGCTCTACCTCCTTTTCGCCATCATTGCCGGGCTGATCGGTGGGGCCGCATCGTTCCTGATGCGCTTGGAGCTTCAGGAGCCCGGCGTGCAATACATGCTGACCGACGGCGTTGTCGATGGGCAGATGTGGAATGTGCTGATCACGGCGCACGGCCTGATCATGGTCTTCTTCGTGGTCATGCCGGCCCTGATCGGCGGTTTCGGCAACTGGATCGTGCCGATGATGATCGGGGCGCCGGATATGGCCTTCCCGCGCATGAACAACATTTCGTTCTGGCTCTTGGTGCCGGCGTTCCTGCTGCTGTTCGGCTCGACCCTGATCCCGCCGGGGGCGGGCACCAGTTGGGTCATCTATCCGCCGCTGTCGTCCGCCGTGGGGCATCCCGGGCCGTCGGTCGATATGGCGATCTTCGCCCTGCATCTGGCCGGCGCGTCGTCGATCCTTGGGGCCATCAACTTCATCACGACAATCTTCAACATGCGCGCGCCGGGCATGACCCTGCATAAGATGCCGCTGTTCGTGTGGTCGATATTGGTGACGGCATTCCTCCTGCTCCTGGCGCTGCCGGTGTTGGGCGGCGCCATCACCATGCTGCTGACCGACCGCAATTTCGGCACCGCGTTCTTCGATCCTGCCGGCGGCGGCGATCCGATCCTGTTCCAGCACCTGTTCTGGTTCTTCGGCCATCCCGAGGTCTACATCATGATCCTGCCGGCCTTCGGCATTGTCAGCATGATCGTCTCGACCTTCAGCCGGAAGCCGGTGTTCGGCTATCTGGGCATGGCCTATGCCATGGTGGCGATCGGCTTCGTCGGCTTCATCGTCTGGGCGCATCACATGTACACGGTGGGCATGGATGTCGACACGCGCGCCTACTTCACCGCGGCGACCATGGTGATCGCGGTGCCGACGGGGGTGAAGATCTTCTCCTGGATCGCCACCATGTGGGGCGGCAGCCTGCGCTTCACCACGCCCCTGCTGTGGGCCATCGGCTTCATCTTCCTGTTCACCCTCGGCGGGGTCACCGGCGTGGTCCTGGCGAACGCCGGGATGGATATCTCGCTGCACGATACCTATTACGTCGTGGCGCATTTCCACTATGTGCTGAGCCTCGGCGCCGTCTTTGGAATCTTCGCCGCGTTCTATTACTGGTTCGGCAAGATGAGCGGACGGCAGTACCCGGAATGGGCCGGCAAGCTGCACTTCTGGACCACCTTCATCGGCGTCAACATCACCTTCTTCCCCATGCATTTCCTGGGTCTGGCGGGCATGCCGCGGCGCTATGTGGACTACCCGGACGCCTTTGCCGGGTGGAATTGGGTGGCCTCCTGGGGCTCCTATATCAGCTTCGCCTCGACCGTGTTCTTCGTGGGTATCGTCATCTACACTCTGTTCGCCGGCCGCAAGGCGGCGGCCAATCCCTGGGGCGAAGGCGCGACTACCCTGGAATGGACCGTACCCTCGCCGGCGCCGTTCCATACCTTCGAGCAGACGCCGCAGATCCGCTAACGGACGGGCACGTGACAGAAACCTCGCTGACCAGCACCGCAATAAAGTCACCCGGCGATAGCCTCGCCGAGGGGGCGGGTGTCGGCGATTTCGTCGCCTTGCTGAAGCCGCGCGTCATGTCGCTGGTGGTCTTCACCGGGATCGCCGGCCTGGTCGCCGCGCCGGGGCCGATTCATCCGCTGCTCGCCGTGGTGGCGATCCTGTGCATCGCCGTGGCCGCCGGGGCCGCCGGCGCCATCAACATGTGGTACGACCGGGACATCGACGCGATCATGACGCGCACCCGGCGTCGGCCGTTGCCCGCTGGCCGCATGGACCCGGACGAGGCGCTGGCCTTCGGCATCGCCTTGAGCCTGTTCGCCGTGATGCTGATGGGGGTAGCGACGAATTGGATGGCCGCCGCGCTGCTGGCCGCGGCGAACGGCTTCTACGTGTTCGTCTATACCATGTGGCTGAAGCGGCGGACGCCGCAGAACATCGTCATCGGCGGCGCCGCCGGCGCCTTTCCGCCGGTGATCGGCTGGGTCGCCGTGACCGGGCACGTGGATGTGGAAGCCTTGGCCCTGTTCCTGATTATTTTTCTGTGGACGCCGCCGCATTTCTGGGCGCTGTCCCTGTATCGGGCGGGCGACTACGCCAAGGCGGGTGTGCCGATGCTGCCGGTGGTCGCCGGTGCCGCGGTCACGCGGCGTCATATTGTCGGCTATTCGGTGGTTCTGGTGCTCGCCAGTCTGTTGCCGGCGGCGGTCGGCACCGTCGGCATCCTCTATGGGGCGGTCGCGGCGCTGCTCGGCGGCGCCTTCCTGGTGCTGGCCATCGCGGTTCTGCGCGATACGGGCGAGGCGGCGGCGCGGCGCCTGTTTGCCTTCTCCATTCTTTACCTGTTCCTGCTGTTCGCGGCCTTGATCGTCGATCGCGTGAGCGGCACGGCAGGCATCGGCTGAGCGCCATGGGCCAGCGGCAACCGCAGAGCGACATGCACCGCAAGCAGCGCCGCAAGAACCTGGCGCTGCTGTTGGCGCTGTTCGGTCTGGTGGTGGTCGTCTATCTGGTCACCATCGTCCGCATGGGGGGGCAATAGGCCGTGGCGACGAACCCCTCCCGGCGTAATGCGCGCACCGGCGTGATTCTGGCCGGGGTGGCCGTCGGCATGGTGGGGCTGGCCTTTGCCTCGGTGCCGCTCTATCGCCTGTTTTGCCAGGTGACCGGCTTTGGCGGCACGACCCAGGTCGCGACGCAGGCCCCGGCCGAGACGGTCGAGCGGACCATGGTCATTCGCTTCAACGCCGACGTGGATCCCAAGCTGCCGTGGTCGTTCCAGCCGAATCAGCGCCAGATTTCGGTGCGCGTCGGCGAGACCGGCCTGGCCACCTATACGGCGCGCAACCTGGGCGCGACACCGATCGTCGGCTCCGCGACGTTCAACGTCACGCCGCTGAAGGCGGGTCTGTATTTCGACAAGGTGCAGTGCTTCTGCTTCGACGAGCAGCGCCTCGAAGCGGGCGAAGAGGTCGAAATGGCGGTCAGCTTCTTCGTC
>JAJFGI010000430.1 GCA_021776215.1 Kiloniellaceae bacterium
AGGGCATGCGCATCGCCCACGACGACAGCGGGGCGCGCGCCGGCTTCGGCTCCGCCCGCAACGAGGCGCGCGCCAGCTTCGGCGACGACCGGGTGTTCATCGAGAAGTTCATCGAGCAGCCACGCCACATCGAGATCCAAGTGCTGGCCGATGGGCACGGCAACACCATCCATCTGGGAGAGCGCGAGTGCTCCATCCAACGGCGCCACCAGAAGGTGATCGAGGAGGCCCCGTCGCCCCTGCTGGACGCCAAGACCCGCGCCGCCATGGGGGCGGAGGCGGTAGCCCTGGCGGCGGCCGTGGGCTATCAGTCGGCGGGGACGGTCGAATTCATCGCAGATCAGAAGAAGAACTTCTATTTCCTTGAAATGAACACGCGAATTCAGGTCGAGCATCCGGTGACGGAGATGATCACCGGCCTGGATCTGGTGGAGTGGATGATCCGCGTCGCGGCCGGCGAAAAACTGCCGCTGCGGCAGAAGGACGTGAAGCTGAACGGCTGGGCCGTGGAGGCGCGCGTCTACGCGGAGGATCCGGCGCGCGGCTTCGTGCCCTCGATCGGTCGCCTGACGCGCTACCGCGAGCCGCCGGCCAGCGACAGCCTGCGGGTGGACAGCGGTGTCACCGAGGGCTCCGAGATCACCATGCACTACGATCCGATGATCGCCAAGGTGATCGCCCATGGGAAGGACCGTCCCGCCGCCATCGAGGAATTGCAGACGGCCCTGAACGCCTTTCAGATCCGGGGCGTCAACCACAACCTGAGTTTCCTCACCACTGTCCTCGGCCACGAGCGCTTCCGCGCCGGACGCCTGAGCACGGAATTCATCGCCGAGGAATTTCCCGACGGCTTCCAGGCGACCGCAAGCGCGGCGGCGGGCGCCGCGATGTTCGCCGTCGCCGCCGTCGCGCAGCGCCGCTGCGCCGAACGTGAGATGGGGCGTGCCTCGGACGACTGGGTTGTCATTGTTAATGGCCAGGCGCATCCCTTGCGGGTGTCGGCGAGCGGCAGGGCCTTCCAGGTCGGGGAGCAGACGGTGGAGACCGATTGGCAGCCCGGCGAGACCCTATTCCAGGGTCGAATCGATGGCCGGCAGGTCGCGGTCCAGATCGAGCGCCACGGCTCGCGCTGGCGTCTGCGTTACGGCGGGGCGGAGATCGAGGTTCAGGTCCTGCGCCCGCGCGTGGCCGAATTAGCAGCGCGCATGCCGGTCAAGCAGCCGCCGGATCTCTCGCGCTTCCTGCTGTCGCCCATGCCGGGCTTGCTGGTGAAGGTCACCGTCGAAACCGGCCAGGACGTCAAGGCGGGCGAGGAACTGGCGGTGGTCGAGGCGATGAAGATGGAAAACGTGCTGCGCGCCGAGCGCGATGGCACGGTCGCCAAGATCCACGCCCAGGCCGGCGCCAGCTTGGCCGTCGACCAGGCTATTCTGGAGTTCGACTAGAGGCACGGCGATTTTGGCCGTGGCTGCCCCATGGAGCATCTCGACCGGCCCAATGAGACCGTGTGGGACGAGCGCCGCCTGTGGTTCGACGAGCGCGAGGCCGCGCATGCCCGCGCCGGTGCCCCGGCCCCCAGCGAGCAGGCCTGTGCTCTGATGATTGATTTGCAGGCGGTCTTTTGCGCCGGCGCGTGGAGCGCCGCGGTTATCCTGGCGGCGGCCATCATCGACTGCCAGGCACGGGCTTCGGGCACCCGCGACGGCGACGTCCCCACGGGTGTGGATGCGGACACCTGGCGCTGGCTGCGCGCCTTGCGCAATCGCCTGGTGCACGAGGACCGCGCCAAACCGGCGCTCACCATCGACCATCAATGGCAACGGCGCGCTGAGTGGGAGCGCCATGCCCGCCGCGCCGTCGAGGCGGCGTTCGCGGCGCTCTATCCGGGAACGAGCCCAAGATGAAACGGGTGCGTGTCGTCATTTCCGGCCGGGTGCAAGGCGTCTGGTTTCGCGGCTGGACGGTGGACGAGGCGACCGCGCGCGGTCTCGACGGCTGGGTTCGCAACCGCCGCGACGGCACCGTCGAGGCCGCCTTCTCCGGCCCCGCGGAAACGGTCGATGAAATGATTGATCTGTGCTGGGACGGCCCGCCGACCGCGCGCGTAGATGCCGTGGAGACATTTGCGGATGCTGATGCCGTCGAGCCTGGATTCCGCCAGGTGCCGAGTCGGTGACCGGGTTCAGGTGGATCCATTTGGGGCATTATTATTTCTATTATTCTAGAAAGATAGTTGACACGGGCGATGGATCGGACTAGAGTCGGCCCATGCTTACTGCGCAGGCCGCCCATTGTCTGGAGAAGCTGGGGAATGCCACCCGCCTGGAGATATTCCGGCTATTGGTCCGGGCCGGGAAGGAAGGTCTTTCGGTCGGTGAGATCCAAGACCATTTGGGCATTCCCGCCTCGACCCTGTCGCACCATCTGGCGCATCTGGTAAACGTCGGACTGGTCCATCAGGTGCGTGAGGGGCGAGTGCTGCGCTGTACGCCCGACTTCGCTTTGATGGACAAGGTGGTCGGCTTTTTGACCGAACAGTGCTGCGCCGGCGTTGCCTCGCCGAAGCGCGCGCGCAGGGCGGGCTGACGGGGCCCTCGACAATGAACAGCGCCCGAAAGATGGATATCCCACAGGTATTCTCGCAATATAATTCCATAATTCCGGAATAATAGAATGACAGAGATCGTACAAGCGCCTGCCGACCGCCCGCATCCGCAAGGGATTCGGCGCGGCGGGTTGGCGACCATCTTGTCCGCGGCGCGCGGCCGCCTTCGCCGGGCCGACCGGGTGTGGCTGGCGCTGGCCGGCCTCTTCCTGGTGTTGCTCCTGGTTGATGCCGGGCAGGCGATCGACAGCGCGGCCTTCACCTTGAGCGCCTTTGTTTGGATTCTGCCGTTCCTGGCGGCCTCGGTGTTGCTGGCCGCCTGGCTGAAGGCCGCCGGGGCCGATCATATCATCGGCGCCAGTGTGTCCCGCGCGCCGGGCCTGGCCATCGTCATCGCTGCGGCGGCGGGGGCATTCTCGCCGTTCTGCTCGTGCGGGGTGGTGCCGCTGATCGCGGCGCTGCTCGCCGCCGGGGTGCCGCTGCCGGCGGTGATGGCCTTCTGGATCGCCTCGCCGCTCATGGATCCGGAGCAATTCATCCTGATGTCGGCGACCCTGGGTATCGGCTTCACCCTGGCAAAAACCGTCGCTGCCTTTGCGCTCGGTCTGGCGGCCGGGGCGGCAACGTGGACGTTGCAGGGTGCCGGCGCTTTCGTTGCGCCCTTGCGGCCGGGGATCGGTTGCGGCGGATGCGGCACGGCGGCGCTGACGCCGATGCCATTGCGCTGGGCATTTTGGCATAAGGAGGAACGACGCCGCCTGTTCAGCGCCGAGGCGCGCAGCGTGTCGCTGTTCCTGGCGAAGTGGCTGCTGTTGGCTTTCGCCATCGAAAGCCTGATGAGCATCTGGCTGCCGGCGGATGTGATCGCCGCGAACTTGGGCGGCGATGCGGCGTTCGCCATCCCGCTTGCCGTGGCCATCGGCGTGCCCGCCTACCTCAACGGTTTCGCGGCGATTCCCTTGGTGGGCGAGCTGATGCAGATGGGTATGGCGCCGGGGGCGGCACTGGCTTTCTTGATTGCCGGCGGGGTGACCAGTCTGCCGGCCTCCATGGCGGTCTTTGCCTTGGTCCGCAGGCCCATCTTTCTCTGGTACTTGGCGCTGGCGGCGCTCGGCTCGCTTGCCGCCGGTTTTGCCTATCAGGCGGTGCTCGCGGTGTAGACGGGCGGGCTTGCGGTTTCCGTGCCGAACACCGCGGCGAATTCGGCGCGCAAGGCGGCATCCACCTCGGGGAGGCTGACCGGCAGGCCGAGATCGACCAGCGACGTCACCCCATAACCTGTGATGCCGCAGGGCACGATGCCGGCGAAGTAGGACAGATCGGGCTCCACGTTCAACGCCACGCCGTGATAAGTGACCCAGCGGCGCACGCGCACGCCGATGGCGCCGATCTTGTCTTCCTTCCCACCCGGCCGCGCCACCCAGATGCCGACCCGGCCCTCGCGCCGCTCACCGCGCACGTTGAAACGGGTGAGGGTGGCGATCAGCCACGCCTCCAGATCGCGCACGTAGCCGCGCACGTCACCGCCGCGCCGCTGCAGATCGAGCATCACATAGGCCACCCGCTGTCCCGGCCCGTGATAGGTGTAGCGGCCGCCGCGGCCGCTGCGGTAGACCGGGAAGCGGTCGGGGGTGAGCAGCTCGTCCGGGTCGGCGCTGGTGCCCGCGGTGTAGAGCGGCGGGTGCTCCAGCAGCCAGACCATCTCCGGCGCGGTGCCGGCGCGGATGGCGGCGACCCGGTCTTCCATCGCCGCGACGGCGCGCGGGTAGGGGACCAGGGTCTCCTCGATGCGCCATTCGATGGGCGGGTGCTGGTTTAGGGCCATCTCGTCGTATCCGCTAGGTACGCATCAGCTTGCGATTGTCGGGGGGGTCTGCTAATTCCGAGCGCACCGATGGGAAACAATAGGGCAAGGCCGGGGTTGCCGCCAAGTCATGCGATCGTAAACGCAACCAAAGACGCCAAGCGTCAGGGCGGTCGTCACATGTGACCTGGGCTCGGCCGCCTGGTTGTTGCCCTAATCGGGCCCGCTGGCCATCCGCCGCGGGCCTTCGTTGCACGGGGAGAATGCGATGGCACAGGATCTCAGCGAAGCGGCCCTCGCCTATCATCGCCTGCCCAAGCCCGGCAAGCTCGAAGTGACGGCCACCAAGCCCTTGGCCAACCAGCACGATTTGGCCCTGGCCTATTCGCCCGGTGTGGCCGCCGCCTGCAACGCCATCGTCGACGATCCAGCCGAAGCGGCGACCCTCACCGCGCGCGCCAACCTGGTGGCCGTGATCACCAACGGCACCGCCGTGCTTGGCCTCGGCGCCATCGGGCCGCTGGCCGCCAAGCCGGTTATGGAGGGCAAGGCGGTCCTGTTCAAGAAATTCGCCGGCATCGATGTATTCGACATCGAATTGGCCGAGCTCGATCCCGATAAGCTGGTCGACATCATCGCCGCCATGGAGCCCACGTTCGGCGCCATCAACCTGGAAGACATCAAGGCGCCGGAGTGCTTCGAGATCGAACGTCGCCTGCGCGAGCGCATGAAGATTCCGGTCTTCCACGACGACCAGCATGGCACGGCCATCATCGTCGGCGCCGCCGTGTACAACGGCCTGCGCCTGGTGGGCAAGAAGGTGGCCAAGGTCAAGGTCGTCGCCTCCGGCGCCGGCGCCGCGGCGCTGGCCTGCCTGGATCTGCTGGTCGCCCTCGGCGTCAAGCGCGAGAACATCTGGGTCACCGACATTGCCGGCGTGGTCTACGAGGGCCGGGCAGAGGAAATGGATCCATGGAAGGCGCGTTATGCGCAAGCGACCGATGCGCGCACATTGGGTGATGTCATCGACGCCGCCGATATCTTCCTGGGGCTTTCGGCGCCCGGCGTGCTGAAGGCCGAAATGGTGGCCCGCATGGGCAAGAAGCCGATCATCCTGGCGCTCGCGAACCCAATCCCCGAAATCATGCCGGAAGAGGCAAAAAAAGCGCGCCCGGATGCCATCATCGCCACCGGCCGCTCGGACTATCCGAACCAGGTCAACAACGTCCTCTGCTTTCCCTTCATCTTTCGCGGCGCCCTGGACGCGGGCGCCACGACCATCAACGAGGAGATGAAACTGGCCTGCGTCAAGGCGCTGGCCGATCTGACCCACGCCGAGCCGTCTGAGGTGGTGGCCAAGGCCTATGGCGGCCAGTCGGGCCGTTTCGGCCCCGAGTACCTGATCCCCCGGCCATTTGATCCGCGCCTCATCCTGGAGATTGCCCCGGCGGCGGCGCAGGCGGCCATGGACAGCGGTGTGGCGACACGGCCCATTGCCGACTTCGATGCCTACCGGCAGACCCTGGCGCAATTCGTCTTCCGCTCCGGCCTGGTCATGAAGCCGATCTTCGAGCGCGCCCGGCAGGCGCCGCAGCGCCTGATCTATGCGGAGGGCGAGGACGAGCGTGTCCTACGCGCCGCCCAGGTGGTGGTCGACGAGGGGCTGGCCAAGCCCATTCTCGTCGGCCGGCCCAAGGTGATCCAGACCCGCCTGGAGCGCTTGGGTCTGCGCATAACCGCGGGCCACGATTACGAGATCATCAATCCGCAAAGCGACCCGCGCTACAACCGCTATTGGCAGACCTATCATGGGTTGATGGAGCGCAAGGGCGTCTCCCCGGACCGGGCGCGCACGGTGGTGCGCACCAATAACACCATCATCGCCGCCTTGGCGGTGCACCTGGGCGACGCGGACGCCATGATCTGCGGCGTCGAGGGGCGCTACAGCCGGCACCTGGAACATGTTCGGAACGTCATCGGGCTGTCGCCGAGCGCGCATGACTATTCCGCCATGAGCCTGCTCATCCTGTCCACCGGTACTTACTTCCTGGCGGACACCTATGTAACGCAGGAGCCGACCGCCGACGAGGTGGTCGACATGACGGTGCAGGCGGCGGCGCACCTGCGACGCTTCGGCATCGAGCCGAAGGTGGCGCTGCTTTCCCACTCCAACTTCGGCAGCGCCAATACGAGCAGCGCCCGCAAGATGCGGGCCGCCGTGCGGCGTTTACAGGAGGACTATCCGGACCTGGAAGTCGAGGGGGAAATGCATGCCGATGCCGCCTTGCTGCCGGAGCTGCGCGAGCGGGTCTTTCCCAATTCCCGGCTACACGGCAAGGCGAATCTGCTGATCCTGCCGACCTTGGATGCGGCGAACATCGCCTTCAATCTGGTCAAGTCGATGGGCGAGGGGCTTTCGGTCGGGCCGATCCTCGTCGGCACCCTTTTGCCGGCGCACATCCTGACCCCGTCCGTGACCGCCCGCGGGGTGGTGAACATGTCGGCGATCGCCGCCGTGGACGCTCAGGACCGCGCCGCCGAGCGGACCGCGGCCAAGGGCTAGGACTGTGTCGACGACCGGCCCCGAGACGCCGACCCCCGAGGCCCCGGTCGATCCCGAGGAGGGATTCGGCCTGTCCACGGACGTGGTCTATGCCGTCGAGGACGCCTTGGCGGTGGAAGATCCGGCCCTGGTGCGCGCCCTGGTCAGTGATCTGCACGAAGCGGATCTGGCCGATCTGATCGAAAGTCTGGCGCGTGATGCCCGGCAGTCCGTTGTCGAGATTCTCGGCGCCGAACTCGAGGCCGACGTGCTGCCCTATCTGGACGCGGGGGTGCGCGAAGAAATCATCGACCAGCTTGGCCCACAGCGCCTGGCGCGGCTGCTCTCGCGGCTCGACAGTGACGACGCCGTGCAGGTTTTCGAGGACCTGGACGAGGAATTCCAGCACCGCATCCTCAGCGCCCTGCCGCGTGCCTACCGGCAGATCCTGGAAGAGAGTCTTTCCTATCCGGAAGAATCCGCCGGCCGCTTGATGCAGCGCGAGGTGGTGGTGGTGCCCTCCGCCTGGACCCTGGGCGAGACCATCGACTACATGCGCGCCGCCGATGATCTGCCCGACGACTTCTACGACCTCTACATCGTCGACCCGCGCCATCATCCGATCGGCTTCATTCCGCTCAGCCGTGCCTTACGCACCCGCCGCCCGGTGCGTCTCACCGAGATCATGGAAACCGACATGAAGGTCGTGCCCCTGGCCATGGACCAGGAGGAGGTGGCCTATCTGTTCCGCCAATACGGCCTGGTCTCCGCGCCCGTGGTGGACGAGGCGGGGCGGCTGGTCGGTGTCATCACCGTGGACGACGTGGTCGACATCATCAGCGAGGAAGCCGAAGAAGACATCATGAAGCTGGCCGGCGTGCAGGAGACGGACCTCTACAGCGCCCTGCTGGATACCACCAAGTCGCGCTTTCCCTGGCTGGTGGTGAATCTGCTCACCGCGATTCTCGCCTCCGCCGTTATCGGCGTCTTCGAGGTGACCATCGGCGAGATCGTCGCCCTTGCGGTGCTCATGCCCATCGTCGCGTCCATGGGCGGTAACGCCGGCACGCAGACACTGACCATCGCGGTGCGGGCGATCGCGGTAAAGGATCTTACCGAAGCGAATGCCGCCCGCTTCGTCGGCAAGGAGTTGCTGGTCGGCGTTTTCAACGGCTTGCTCTTTGCCGTGCTGACCGGCCTGGTGACATGGTTGTGGTTCGGCAGTCCGGAGATTGGGGCGATTATCGCGGCGGCGATGGTCGTGAACATGGTCGTCGCCGGGTTGGCCGGCACGCTGGTCCCCCTCGGCCTGGAGCGCATGGGGGTTGATCCCGCGGTCGCCTCCAGCGTCTTCGTGACCACCGTCACCGACGTGGTCGGGTTCTTCGCGTTTCTCGGGCTGGCGGCGATTTTTCTTATTTAGCTCGTTCCGGGCTAACGCCTGAGAAGCCCGCCGAGTACACCGCGTACGAGGGAGGAGCCGAGCTGCCGGACAAGCACCGAGCCAAGCTGGCGGCCCACACTGCCGGCGACATTCTTCACAAATCGGTCGGTGGCGGAATCGGTACGCCGCGATGGGCGTGATGCCCGTTCGGCGCGGCGCTGTTCTTTCTCCTCGGCCTTACGGCTCGCCTCCTCGGCCTTGCGGCTCGCTTCGGCGTCGGCGGCCGCTTGCCGTTTCTCGGCACGCTTCTGCAGGATCTCGTAGGCCGACTCGCGGTCAGTCGCCTCGTCGTACTCGCCATAGATCGGACTGTTGCGGACGAGGTTCTGGCGGACCGCGGGATCGATGGGGCCGAGCTTGCCGGACGGCGGGCGGATCAGCGTGCGCTCGACGATGGTCGGGACGCCCTTTTCATCGAGCACCGAGACGAGGGCCTCGCCGACGCCGAGTTCGGTAATCGCCTGTTCGGTATCGAACGCCGGGTTTTGGCGGAAGGTCTGGGCCGCGGCTCGCACCGCCTTCTGGTCGCGCGGCGTAAAGGCCCTCAGCGCATGCTGGATACGGTTACCGAGCTGGGCCAGCACCGTGTCCGGGACATCGAGCGGGTTCTGGGTGACGAAATAGATGCCCACGCCCTTGGATCGGATGAGCCGGACCACCTGCTCGATCTTCTGCAACAGACCCGGCGATGCGTCGTCGAAAAGCAGGTGCGCCTCGTCGAAAAAGAACACCAGTTTTGGCTTTTCGGGATCGCCCACTTCCGGCAGTTCCTCGAAGAGTTCCGACATCAGCCACAAGAGGAAGGTCGCGTAAAGCTGCGGCGATTGCATCAGCTTGTCGGCGGCGAGGATCGATACATAGCCGCGGCCATCGCGGGTGGTGCGCATCAGATCGCGGATGTCGAAAGCCCGCTCGCCGAAAAAGTGCTCACCGCCTTGCTCTTCGATGACCACCAGCCGGCGCTGAATGGCGCCAATGGTGCGCGCGGCAACATTGCCATACTGGGTGGTGATCTTTTTACCGCGCTCGGCCAGGTCGGCCAGCAGCGAGCGCAGATCCTTGAGATCGAGAACCAGAAGGCCTTCCTCGTCGGCAATGCGGAAAGCAATGTTGAGGGCGCCTTCCTGGGCCTCGGTCAGACCCATGAGGCGCGACAGAAGAATCGGACCCATTTCCGAGACTGTGGTGCGAATCGGATGGCCCTGCTCGGCGAACAGGTCAAAGAAAATGGTGGGAAAGGCGTCGAAGCCGTAGTCGTCGAAGCCGATCTTCTCGGCCCGCTTGATGAGGAAATCCTTGGGCTGGCCTTCCTCGGCGATACCGGACAGATCGCCCTTTATGTCGGCGGCAAAGACCGGCACACCGGCATTGGAGAATCCCTCGGCGAGGATCTGAAGGGTGACGGTCTTGCCGGTGCCGGTCGCGCCGGTTACCAGCCCGTGACGATTGGCGCGAGAGAGAAAGAGAACCTCGCGCTTGCCGCTCTGACCCACAAAGATCGTATTTTCCGACATTAATCCCCCCATGGTGCGGACGCGAAAGGAGTCCTGGTGCACCCGCACAAGTTGCCGATTCGGCAACCTGCTCTAATTCCCCCTGCCGTGCAAATGGGGCAGGGCGATCGAAAGCAATCGGTCGCCTTCGCAAATTTACTCTAATCCTTGAACCCTAAAAGGCATTCGGAGCCAACAGCGGCGGCGAATATGCTTTACGTTTACGTAAACGTCATGTAATATGCGCCCATGCCTCGGACCTACAGCATCGCAGAGCTTGCCCGCGAATGCGGGGTGACGACCCGCGCTATCCGCTTCTACGAGGATCAGGGCATGTTGAGTCCCTTGCGGGATGGGCAACGACGCATCTACCGGCCGCGCGACCGCACCCGTCTGAAGCTGATCCTGCGGGGCAAGCGTCTCGGCTTTCCCTTGGCCGAGGTGCGCGAAATCATCGACCTCTATGACGCGCCGCAGGGCGAGGATGCACAACTGCATCGGCTGTTGGCCAAGATCGCCGACCGGCACCGCGAGCTGGAGGCCAAACGCGAGGATATCGAGGCCAGCTTGCAAGAACTTGACGCGGTGGCTGACACTTGCCGCGATCGGCTGGCGGAGTTGGAATGCGGGGACCGCGGCGGACGGCGCGTGAAGAAGCCGCGGCGGGCGGCGCGATGACAGCCGACGGGTCTCCCGAGGCGCCCGTGACGTATCGGGGCACAGTGTATCCCTGGCAGTGCGATCACATCGGCCATATGAACATCATGTGGTATGTCGGCAAGTTCGACGAAGCGAACTGGAATTTCTTTGCCGGCCTTGGGCTGACGCCGAGCTATCTGCGTCGCGAGAACCGGGGCATGGCGGCAGTACAACTGAACACCACCTACCTGCGCGAGCTGCATGCCGGCGACGTGGTCGCCGTTCGCAGCCATCTTGTGGAGATGCGCGAGAAGGTCGTTCGCGTCCTGCACGAGATGGTCGATGACGAGACGGGTGAGGTGGCGGCCAGAGCGGAATTGACGGCAGTGCACATCGACCAGCGCGCCCGGCGCGCCTGCGCCATTCCGAAAGCCCTCAGGGATCGCGCACGGAAAAATGCGCCGGCGCCCGCCGACGGAGCGGGCGTCCAGTCGTGATCCGTTTCGAGCCCGTCGATCCGGATTTTGCGACGCGTATCCGCGACAGCTTCGCCCGGCAAGGCGCTATGGGCCACCTGGGCGCCCGGATGACACGAGTCGAGCCTGGCGAGGTGGAGCTGGAACTGGCCTACCGGCCGGAATTAACTCAGCAGCATGGGTTCTTCCACGGCGGCGTCACCGGTGCGATCGCCGATACGGCCGGCGGCTACGCGGCCTTCACATTGATACCTGCGGATGCGACCATGTTGACGGTGGAATACAAGATCAACCTGATAGCCCCGGCAGACGGCGAGAAATTGATCGCGACCGGTCGTGTTTTAAAGCCCGGCCGTACCCTGACAATTTGCGAGATGGAGGTCGCCGCCGTCAAAGGCGGAGCCTCGACCGTATGCGCGCGAGGCATGCAGACACTCATCCGGTTGGAGGGGCGACCCGACCGGCCGGCCGGTTAGGCAACCTTCGCGTGCGGTGCCGATAGCGAGGAGCGAATCCATGATTCCCAATCAGTTTCCGTCGCTGAATTTCGATCTCGGTGAATCCGCCGATCTGCTGCGCGACACCGTATCCAGCTTCGCCTCGGATCACATCGCCCCGCGCGCCGCCGAGATCGACCGCTCCAACGAGTTTCCGCGGGACCTCTGGCCGCAGCTGGGTGAACTGGGCTTGCACGGCATCACCGTCGAGGAGGAATTCGGCGGCGCCGGCATGGGCTACCTGGAACATTGCGTCGCCATGGAAGAGGTGAGCCGCGCCTCCGCCTCCGTGGGCCTGAGCTACGGCGCCCATTCCAACCTGTGCGTCAACCAGATCCGCCGCAACGGTACGGAGGTACAGAAGCGCCGCTATCTGCCCAAGCTGATCTCGGGCGAGCACGTGGGCGCCCTGGCCATGAGCGAGCCGGGCGCCGGCTCCGACGTGGTCGGCATGAAGACGCGGGCGGAAAAGAAGGGCGACCGGTACGTCCTGAACGGCAGCAAGATGTGGATCACCAACGGGCCGGACGCCGAGACCCAGGGGGTCTAAGCCAAGACCGATCCGCAGGCCGGTGCCCGCGGCATCACCGCCTTTCTCGTCGAGAAGGGCATGAAGGGATTCGCCACCGCGCAGAAGTTGGACAAGCTGGGCATGCGCGGCTCGAACACCTGCGAGCTGGTCTTTACCGACTGCGAAGTCCCCGAGGAGAACGTGCTCGGCACCGTGGGCAAAGGCGCGAATGTGCTCATGAGCGGCCTGGACTACGAGCGGGTGGTGCTCGCCGCCGGGCCGCTGGGTATCATGCAGGCGTGCATGGACGTGGCCGTGCCCTATACCCACGAGCGCAAGCAGTTCGGCCAGTCGATCGGCACCTTCCAGCTCATCCAGGGCAAGCTGGCGGACATGTACACCACAATGAACGCGGCCAAAGCCTATGTGTACACCGAGGCCCGCGCCTGCGACCGGGGCGAGACGACGCGCAAGGACGCTGCCGGGGTGATCCTGTATGCGGCCGAACGGGCCACGTGGATGGCTTTGGAAGCCATTCAAATCCTCGGCGGTAACGGCTATATCAATGACTATGCCACCGGCCGCCTGCTGCGCGACGCCAAGCTCTACGAGATCGGCGCCGGCACCAGCGAAATCCGCCGCTGGCTGATCGGCCGCGAACTGTTCGAGGAATCGGGTGCATGAGTCGGACCAAATCATCGCCGCTAACGCCAGCACTGGATCCGGCAACGCTTGAGCCGCGCATCGGCTCCGGCTATCCCGAGCCCTTCGCGTCCGACGTGGCCGCCCGCGAAAAGCGGGCCCTGGGCGATGCGTTTGGCCTGACCCGTTTCGGGGTCAATCAGGTGCGCTTGCCGCCCGGATGTGCCTCGTCGCAGCGTCATTGGCACAGCCATGAGGACGAATTCGTCTATGTGCTCGACGGCGAGCTGACCCTCGTTACCGATACCGGGGCACAAGTGCTGAAAGCCGGCATGGTCGCCGGCTTTCCGGCGGGCCGGGCGGATGGGCATCAGCTCGTCAATCGCTCGGACCGGGATGCGCTCTGTCTCGAGGTCGGTGACCGCAGCGCCAAGGACGAGGTGACCTACCCGGACATCGACTTGCGCTTGCGCACCGTCAACGGCAAATATCAATTCCAGCACGAGGACGGCACGCCGTACTGAGCGCCGGCCTCGCAGGACCGAAAGGACATCCCATGGCTAAGGAAGATCCCATCGTCATCGTCGGCATGGCGCGCACGCCCATGGGCGGTTTTCAGGGCGAGTTGGCGCCGATGAGCGCGCCGCAGCTGGGATCCGTCGCCATTCGCGGGGCGCTGGAGCGCGCCGGGGTCGCGGGCGATCAGGTGGACGAAGTTCTCTTCGGCTGCGTTCTACCAGCGGGGCAGGGTCAGGCACCGGCGCGGCAGGCATCGTTTGGCGCCGGCATTCCGGAGGCGGTCGGCTGTACCACCGTCAACAAGATGTGCGGCTCCGGCATGAAGGCGGCCATGCTGGCGCACGACCTGCTTGCCGCCGGATCGAACGATGTGACCGTTGCCGGCGGCATGGAGAGTATGAGCAATGCACCTTACCTGCTGCCCAAGGCGCGCGGCGGCTATCGCATGGGCCATGGCGTCGTGCAGGATCATATGTTCACCGACGGCCTGGAAGACGCCTACGAAAAGGGCAGGCTGATGGGTTCCTTCGCCGAGGACACGGCGCAGCATTTCCAATTTACCCGCGAGAGCCAGGATGCCTTCGCCATCCGCTCGCTGAAGCGGGCGCAGGCCGCGACGGATGACGGCACGGCGGCCCGCGAGATCGTGCCCGTCGCGGTCAAGACCCGGAAGGGCGAGACGGTGGTCGAGACCGACGAGCAGCCGCGCACGGCAAATCTGGATAAGATCCCCACCTTGAAGCCGGCCTTCCGCGACGGCGGTACCGTGACGGCGGCCAACTCCAGCTCGATCTCGGACGGGGCGGCGGCCCTGGTTCTCATGCGCCTGTCGGAGGCGGAGCGACGCGGCCTCACGCCACATGCCGTGATCCGGGCTCACGCCAGTCACGCGCAGGCGCCTGCCTGGTTCACCACGGCACCCATCGGCGCGGCGCAGAAGGTCCTGGCCAAGGTTGGCTGGGCCGCCGGTGAGGTGGATCTTTACGAGGTCAACGAGGCCTTCGCGGTGGTCACCATGGCGGCCATGCGCGAGCTGGACCTGCCGGCGGACAAGGTGAACGTGCACGGCGGTGCCTGCGCCCTCGGCCATCCGGTTGGCGCCTCGGGTGCGCGTATCTTGATTACGCTTATCAATGCCCTGGAGAAATACGATCTGCGCAAGGGCGTGGCGGCGATCTGCATCGGCGGCGGCGAGGCCACCGCGATGGCCCTCGAACGGTTGCACTGAGGGAGCGTCGCCATGGCGTTGGAAATGCGGCCGGCCTGCGAACGCTGTTCCGCCGACCTGCCGATGGACGGCGAGGCGTTCATCTGCAGCTACGAGTGCTCCTTCTGCCGAAACTGCGCCATTGAGTTGCACCGGCGGTGCCCAAATTGCGCCGGCGAGTTGAACGTGCGGCCGCGCCGCGATGTCCCCCCTTCCGCTGCCTGAGGAGTTACCAATCCCATGCCCACCATACTGATCACCGGCGCCAACCGCGGAATCGGATTGGAGCTGACGCGCTCCTTCGCCAAGGACGGCTGGCGCGTCCATGCCTGCTGCCGCGACCCGGAACGGGCCAAGGAACTGCGTGCCGTTGACGGCACCGTCGTGGTTCATCCGCTGGATGTGACGGACGGCGCCGCGGTCGCCGGCTTGGCGCGGGACCTGAAGGGCGAGGCCCTCGACATCCTGTTCAACAATGCCGGCGTCTATGGGCCGAGGACCGGTTTCGGCAAAACCGACTACGATGCCTGGCAGCCGGTTTTTTCGATCAATGTCTTCGCGCCATTGCGCATGGCCGAAAGTTTCGCCGCGCATGTGGCGCGCAGCGACCGCAAGCTGATCCTGAATATGTCCAGCGTCATGGGCTCGATTGCCGAGGGTGGCAGCGGCTCCTATATCTACCGGTCGTCCAAGGCGGCTTTGAACATGATCTCGAAGACCCTGTCGGTCGACCTCGCCGGGCAGGGGATCGCCGTGGTGGCGTTTCATCCGGGCTGGGTCCAGACCGACATGGGCGGGGAGCAGGCAACCGTGGAGGTGCGGGACAGTGTCCGCGGGCTGCGGCAGGTCATCGACGGGCTGACGGCCAAGGACAACGGCGGTTTCTTCGCCTACGACGGCCATAAGCTGCCCTGGTAACCCCGGCCGATGGGGTGCTATGACTGGGCCCGGACTTCGGACCTCAAGGAACATGGAGTAGGACAGCGGCGATGGCGCTGATCGACGGCAAGACCGGGCAGTGGGAAATGGTCATCGGGCTCGAGGTTCATGCCCAGGTGATCAGCGAGTCCAAGCTGTTCTCCGGCGCCTCGGCAACCTTTGGCGGCGAGCCAAATGCTCATGTCTCCATGGTCGACGCCGCCATGCCTGGCATGTTGCCGGTCCTCAACAAACGCAGCGTCGAACAGGCGGTCAAGACCGGCCTGGGCCTGAACGCCAAGATCAACCTGACCTCGGTTTTCGAGCGGAAGAACTATTTCTATCCGGATCTGCCGTCCGGCTATCAGATTTCCCAGTACCTGCACCCTATCGTCGGCGAGGGCACGGTGGTCCTCGACATGCCCGACGGCACCACCCGCGAGATCGGCATCGAGCGCCTGCACCTGGAGCAGGACGCGGGCAAGAGCCTGCACGACCAGCATCCCGCCAAGACCTACATCGATCTCAACCGCAGCGGCGTGACCTTGATGGAGATCGTCTCCAAGCCGGATCTGCGCACCGCGGAGGAGGTGGGGATGTACCTCGCCAAGCTGCGCTCGATCATGCGCTATCTGGGGACCTGCGACGGCAACATGGAGGAGGGCTCCATGCGCTGCGACGTCAATTTATCGGTGCGCAAGCCGGGCGACCCGCTGGGCACCCGCACCGAGACCAAGAATGTCAACTCCATCCGCTTCGTCAAGCAGACCATCGAATACGAGGTGCGCCGGCAGATTGACGCTATCGAGGAGGGCGGCAAGATCGTCCAGGAGACCCGCCTGTTCGATTCGGTGAAGGGCGTGACGCGCTCCATGCGCTCGAAGGAAGAAGCCCACGATTATCGCTATTTTCCCGATCCCGATCTGCTTCCCCTGGTTTTGGACGAGGCCTGGGTGGAGGAGGTGCGCCGCGCCCTGCCGGAGCTGCCGGATGCAAAAAAGAAGCGGTTCGTCGAGAAGCTGGGTTTGTCGCCTTACGACGCCGGCGTGTTGGTCAACGACCAGGAGACCGCGGCCTTCTATGAGGCCGTCATCGGCGGGGGCAAGCGCGATGCGAAACTGGTGGCCAACTGGGTGACCGGCGACTTCTTCGCGGCGCTCAACCGCAGCGGCGCGGCCCTGGCGGCAGCGCCGGTCGACGCGGACAAGCTCGGCGGTCTGCTCGACCTGGTGGCGGATGGCACCATTTCGGGCCGCATCGCCAAGGACGTCTTCGAGGAGATGTGGGAGAGCGGCAAGGCCGCGGCGGATATCGTCGAGGCCAAGGGCCTGCGCCAGATCTCCGATACCGGCGCCATCGAGGCCCTGGTCGACAAGGTCATCGCCGACAATCCCGGCCAGGTGGAGCAGATCAAGGCTGGCAACGAAAAGCTCCTGGGCTGGTTCGTCGGCCAGGTCATGAAGGCGACCCAAGGCAAGGCCAACCCCGGCATGGTCAACCAACTGCTGCGCAAGAAACTCGGTTAGCAAGGTAGCGATCTCTCATGAGCGAGAATGGCCGTTGGCGGCCGGCAACGCGGACGGCGCACGGCGGCCACGATTCAAGCACCCATGGCGACGTGGTGCCGCCCCTGCGCCCCGCCACCAGCTTCGCGCGCGATGCGGCCTACAAGCTCATCGCGCCGGGCAGCTATAGCCGCGACGACAACCCGACCTATACCGAGCCGGAGGCGCTGCTGGCCGACCTGGAAGGCGGGGCGGCGGCGATGCTGTTCGCCTCGGGCATGGCGGCGGCGACGGCGGTGGTCATGGCCCTGCAGCCGGGCGACCGCATTGCCGCGCCGACCATCATGTATTGGGGCCTGCGCGACTGGCTGATCGAGTTCTGCGGCCAGTGGGGCCTGGGCCTCGACCTATTCGATGTGACCGACCCGGCCGCCCTAGGCGGCGTCCTGCAGCCGGGCAAGACCAAGCTCCTGTGGATAGAAACGCCGGCGAATCCGACCTGGGATGTGATGGATATCGCCGCCTGCGCCGCCGCGGCCAAGGCCGCAGGTGCCCGCTTGGCGGTCGATTCAACCGTGCCGACACCGGTTTTGACCCGGCCGATCGAGCATGGCGCCGATATCGTCTTCCATTCCGCCACCAAGTACCTCAACGGCCACGGCGACGTGGTGGCCGGGGCCCTGGTGACTGCCCAGGCCGATGACTTTTGGGGGAAAATCCGGAGCGTTCGCACCCATGGCGGCGCGGTCCTGGGCCCGTTCGAGGCCTGGCTCCTGCAGCGGGGCATGAGAACCCTGTTTATCCGCGTCGCCCGCGCCAGCGCCAATGCCCTGGCCATCGCCCGCCATTTCGAAGGCCACCCGAAGCTGACAGCGGTACTGTATGCCGGCCTGGAGAGTCATCCGGGCCATGCCATAGCGGCGCGGCAGATGCGGGGCGGTTTCGGCGGCATGCTCAGTCTGCGCGTGGCCGGCGGCGCCGAGCAGGCTCTGGCGGTGGCGGCCGGCCTGCGGCTGATCGTCCGCGCAACGTCTCTGGGCGGCGTGGAAAGCCTGGTCGAGCACCGAGCCAGCATCGAGGGCCCGGACAGCCCGGTGCCGCCCGATCTTTTGCGACTGTCTATCGGTATCGAGGAGCCGGAGGACCTGATCGCCGATCTGGAACAGGCCCTGGGGGCGACCTAGACGGTCAGCCGACGGCGGCCCGCGTGCGGCCCCTGGGCCGGCCGGCGAATGCAACCACGGCGGCCGTGGCCGCAGCCTTGCCTCCCTGGCGCAGGGCCTGCAGTTCGGCCTTGCATTGCTCCAAGGCGACTACCTCCCGCGTATCCTCCCGGTCGTAGATCTCCATGCAGCTCAGCTTGATCTCGACCAAGTCGATCAGCGTCTCGACCACGCGCTTTGATAACGACATCGTACCCTCTCCTTGAACTTTGCCCAGATACGACCTTGCGCGCCATTTTTTTAAAATTTTGTGAATGCTGGGATAACCAAGTTTGGGCTGCCTAGGCGGCGCGATGCCGGCGCGGGCGCGACCTGGATCGGGGCGGGCCGGGGATCGGATTTTAGGGCCACCTTAACCGTGTGGGGCCTAGGCTTGTCAGTCGAGTTCGCCGGGATCGACAAGACCCAGGGCACCGGAAAAGCCGCACGTGGGACCGCGACGATGAGGGTAGCAAACCACCTAGCTCCGGATTCGGAGATCATCTTCTCGATCGGCCAGCCGGCCCGCGACCGGCGCCTGACCGACAAGATTCTCGGCGCCTTCAGCCATGCCTACGCCAGCGGCGAGATCGGCGTCGCGGCGACCCTGCGCCGGGCGCTGGAGGAGGTCGAGCTTGGTCCGATGTCGGGCAAGGCCGAACGGCGGGCGTCCAACGCCCTGGCTCAGGCCGACCTTTGGGTCGAGTTCGTCGAGGCCCGCAAGGCCTACAACCGCGCCACCGAGCGGCAACAGGCCGACGCGGCCGAGATCGAGGAAAGCCGCAACGATATGGTGGACGCCTACCGCCGCTGGAGCGATGTGTAAGGGAGCATCGCCTCGTGGCGTCGTTGACATCCGCCATAACCGACAGTTAGAACGGCGCACCCGTGGCGCGCGGCAGGATGTCGCGCCCCGTGCGGAGAGGTGGCCGAGTGGTCGAAGGCGGCGGTTTGCTAAACCGTTATACGGTCAAAAGCCGTATCGAGGGTTCGAATCCCTCCCTCTCCGCCAACTAGTCTCGGCGGCATTGACACGTTAACTGCCGCGATCAGCCGCATCCTGCCGTAGCCTGGATCGGGTTGCGAGGCAGCTTTGCTGCCAGACGGCAAACGTCTCGACCCTAAACGTCTTGAAGATTCGGCGTGGCAGGAGATGGCGCTGGACGTAGAAGGCGTTCTGGACGGCGGCGTGGATCGAGAGGAAGCGTTGAGCTGACGAACAGGTTGCTCGCAAGCCCTGATCATGGGCCGCGGAAAGCCGCCCTTTGCGGATGGCAACAGAATAGGATTTGAGCTTATCGGTGGTGATGCACGTCGGCGCAAAGCCCTGCTTCTTCAGCGGCTTTCGCGGCAGTCTCCGCGCCGATCGAGCGCAGCGTCGTCGCTGGACCAGGAAGTCGAGCACCTCCCCTTCATCGTCGACCGCCCGCCACAGCCAGTATCTCCGATCGCGTATCCGAATGACCATCTCGTCGAGATGCCAGCGCGGGCTCGGGCGTGAATGGCCGCGTCGAAGTTTACGGGCAATCAGCGGACAAACTCAAGGAACCATCGCCGTACCGTCTCGTTTGAGACCTCGATGCCACGCTCGGCCAGCAGTTCCTCGACATCGCGAAACGACAGCGTGAACCGGGCATGTAGCCAAACCGCGTGCTGGATGATCACAGGCGGAAAGCGATGTCGCTTGAAAGATATCGGGGTCATACGGCGACGGTAGCGACACTTGACCGCCGCGGCCACCCACTTAACGTGTCAATGCCCTTTGGAGATTGCTTCGCATTAGATTGACACTATCGACTGACATTACCGCTGGCAGAGGTGTCAAGTCTCTCGCGTCTCTGGTCAAGCTGTATGGTTGCTCGCCGGGCGACGATCTAAAGTGATCCGAGGGCCGGTCCTTAATTGGAATCTGCCGGGCGATCGATTTGGCCCAGTTCTTGCTTGCGAAGGGGTTGGGGGGTATTTTCACCGCACAGCCGCAACGAATGAAATGGAGTTGGGGGTATTTTCACCGCGCGGCCACAACGAATGAAAAGGAGTCGGACATGTTCGACAGCAGGATTTCGAGGCGGAATTTTCTCCAGCAGACAGGAATCTGGGCTGCGGCGGCAGCGGCGGGAACGTTCCCGAGCTTTGCCCGCGCCGCGCGAGAAAAAGAGCTGAATATCTATTGCTGGGAAGGTTACAACTCCGACGATGTGCTTGACCCGTTCCGCAGGGAATTTGCCGCCACGGTGCGCGCCGAGGGGCTGACCTCCGACCCGGACGCGGTCAACCGGCTGCGGGCGGGCGAAACCAAGGTCTGGGACCTCATCAATGTGAACAACCCCTGGGCCCGCGAGATGATGTATCCAGAAGGCCTTATTAAGCCGATCTCGCGCGAACGGTTCGAGCCCTATTTTGCAAAGATGATGCCGCAGTTCAGTCCGCCTTATCGCTGGGCGATGGACAAGGGAGGCAAGGACCTTCTTGGCATGGTGCAGCGCTTCGGGCCGTTCTCGTTCGTTGTGAACACCGACAAGATCAGCCGCGCAACCGCCGAGGATCAGGGCTTCAAGCTGTTCCTGGATCCGGCCATGAAGGGCAAGTATGGCATCCTGACTTATGATAATTGGAATATCTACCACATGAGCGTGGCGGCCGACGTTCATCCCTTCAAGAAGCACACCAAGGAAGAGATCGCGAAATTCGGCAAAACGGCCAGGCAGATCTTCAATGGCGCCAAGAATCTAACCGACGATCTAGTGCAGATGAACCTGGCGCTTATCAATGGTGAGATCGATGCCTACTTCACGGGAGGCACCTACACCGCTTCGCCGGCTCGACTTGACGGCGCTACCAAAGTCCGGGGCATCACGCCGAAGACCGGGCCTATGGACGGCAAGGGCGGCATCGTCTGGATTGAGCTCACCTCGGTTGTGAATAATCCCGATCCGTCGCCTCTGGCCGAGGAATTTCTCGCCTATGTCCAGCGCCCCGATGTTTCCAAGAAAGTGGCCTTCGCCGAAGGCACGTATAACCCGGTGACGCAGATGGGCAACGCCGATGTACTGAATCAGTTCTCCGCCGAAGAGCTCGATGCCATCCAGTGGGATACGCTTGAGGAAGAGATGGCGAATTCCGTGGATTACGACATCAACCCGGACTACTCGGAGATGTACGATCTCTACTCGGCAGCCAAGCGCGAACGGGAAGGTTGAGACTCGCGGCGTCTCAGGACAGGAGCTTTGCGGGAGAGCCCATGAGCGAAGAAACGACGCCGTTTCTCGAACTGGCCGGTGTCACTAAGAAGTACGGCGACTTTACCGCTGTCAGTGATATCAATCTCAGCATTCGGGAAGGTGAGTTGTTTACGCTTGTGGGCCCTTCCGGTTCCGGGAAGACTACCATGATCCGCATGCTGGTCGGCATGGATCAGCCGACCAGCGGCGAGATGCGACTGAAGGGTCGGGTTCTCAACAAAGTCCCCGCGAACAAGCGCCCGACCTGCATGGTGTTTCAGTCGCTGGCCCTGTTTCCGCACAAATCCGTTGGCGAGAACGTCGAATTCGCAATGAAGATAGCGGGCGTCGATCCGGCGCGCCGCCGGCAGCGGGCCGAGGAGCTTCTGGCCCAGTTGCGCTTGCCGCTGGATTGCTACGACAAGGGGGTCAACCAATGTTCCGGTGGCGAGCGTCAGCGTATCGCGCTGGCTCGGGCATTGGCCTTCAATCCCGAGATACTATTTTTCGACGAGCCTCTATCGGCGCTCGATTTTCGGCTGCGCAAGGCCTTGGAAAAAGAGCTGAAGGACATCCATCGCGAAACCGGGAAGACCTTTGTCTACATCACCCATTCGCTGGAAGAGGCGATGGTCATGTCGGATCGCATCGGTATCATGAGGGATGGCCGTATCGTCCAGGTTGGCACGCCACACGAAATCTACAATAAGCCAATAAACGAATTCGTCGCCAAATTTATGGGAGAGGTCAACTCGCTGGAAGTGGAAGCCGTTGGGGAAAACATGGTCAAGAGCAAGGTATATGGAGATACCTATCATGTTGGGACAATGCCCGCCGGCTTCACCGCCGGCTTCCTGATCATCCGTCCGGAAGTCGTGAAAATCGGCAAGGCGGCGGCCCCCATGCCGAATCGCATCCAGGGGGTGGTGTTCAACGACTATGCGCTCGGTTCCAGAATTCAGTACCAGGTTCGGAGCGCCACGAATGGCGATCCCTGGCTGGTCGAGCGGTTGCAGGATGAGGCCTATGAGGGACAACTCGGCGATACTGTCGATATAGGCTGGCGCCCCGAAGATTCGATAGTCCTGAGCGAATGACCTGATGAGTTCCACCAGACAGGATTTTATGAACTGGATACGACAGCCGGGCGTGGTAGCGGCGCTGCCGGCTGCGATTTTTCTTTTCGTCGGTTTCGCCGGGCCGCTTCTTATGGTGTTCGGCTACAGCTTCATGCCGGAAAAAACCTTCACTCTGAAGCAATTGCCGACGGTTGAGAATTACGTCTCGGTGGTGACCGACAGTTACTACATTTCTTTTACGTGGTCGGTCTTTTTGGCCGCTCTGACGGTGCTGCTCCTCTTTCCCATCTGCTATCCGATCGCCTATGGCATGGCGAAGTTGTTTGGCAAGTGGGCAAAGCTGGTCACGGCTCTGATCGCGATTCCCTTGCTCATATCGGAAAACATCCGGCTGTTCGGTTGGGTGCTTATCTTGCTCAAGAACGGCATCTTCGACGGAACGATGCAAAGCCTGTTCGACGTCTCCGTCTCCGGCCTGCTTTACACCGTGCCCGCGATCGTTCTCGGGCTCGTCTATGTGTACCTGCCCTTCATGCTGTTTCCGCTGGTTATCGGCATCTCGATGATTCCTGACGTTGTCAAGGAAGCGGCCGCCGATCTGGGCGCGAACCGCTGGCAGGTGTTTCGGGAAGTTGAACTGCCGCTTGCGATGCCCGGGATCATGATTGGCTGTATTCTGAGCTTTATCTTGGTGCTCGGGTCGCTTGCGGAATCGAAAATTCTCGGCGGGCAGGCGATCGTCATGATCGCGGACGATATCGAGTCTGCCTTTACCTTCGCGCAAAACTGGCCGAAGGGGTCGGTGCTGTCGGTCCTGTTGATCGCACTGTCGGGATTTATTGTTTTCACCCTGTTTCGCCGGATCGACCTGGATCAGGTCATAGGGCGGCGATAGCGCGATGACCGGCACGTTTCCCACGCGGCATTCGACGACCCTAACCGCGATCTGGACGATCGTGGTCCTGCTTTTTCTGTATATCCCGATGATGGCCGTGGTGCTGGCGTCGTTTTCGAAGCTGCGGTATTTCCGGTTTCCGATCACGGGATGGACCACCGAATGGTATTCCAAAACGCTGGAATCGCTGTCCGTGCGCGATCTGCTCTGGACTTCCCTGTCGGTTGCGACCTTGGTAACGGTCCTCTCTGTTGGGCTGGCCTTTTTCGGTGCCCTTGCCTTTGCGCGCTACGATTGGACGGGCCGTAAGCTCT
The DNA here is from genome assembly GCA_021776215.1 of Kiloniellaceae bacterium. Classification (GTDB taxonomy): domain Bacteria; phylum Pseudomonadota; class Alphaproteobacteria; order Kiloniellales; family J153; genus JAJFGI01. The sequence continues at coordinate 23,514 of JAJFGI010000430.1, forward strand.
ATCAGCGCCTGGTGCTACTGCCGATCTTTTTCCCGCAAGCCGTGCTGGGCCTGTCCCTTCTGCTTTGGTTTTCCGCCCTCGGCATTACCACGAGCTGGAAAACGGCTGTCTTCGCCCACATGATCTGGATCGTTCCGATCGTCATCCTGATCATATCGATCCAGGTGTATAGCTTTGACTCCGCGCTGGAGGAGGCAGCCTTCGACCTGGGCGCGAGCCGCTGGCAGGTGATGAAGGAAATCACGCTCCCGATCATGTCGCCCGGGATCGTGTCGGGTGGGATCTTCGCCTTCCTGCTGTCGTGGGGTAATTTCCCGCTGTCTCTCTTTTCCACCGGCGCGGATCAGACCGTTCCGGAATGGCTTTATGCGAAAATGGTGTCCGGCTATACGCCGATGGTGCCGACCTTGGGTTCCCTGACGATGTCGGGCGCCGCCATCCTGCTGCTTCTCATCTATCTGGCCTGGATGGCCATCGTCAGGCGCAAGCGGGGCCGCGCCGGCAGTCAGTAAAGGCTGCGGCCGAAAAAAGGAGGAAAAAGACATGCTGACATCCATCAAGGGAAAGTCGGTCGTCGTCACCGGCGCCAGCAAGGGCATTGGCAAGGGGATAGCCCGCGTCTTTGCCGGCCAGGGGGCGCATGTGATGGTCGTCGGGCGCAACGCCGATGCCGCCGCCGCGGCCGCCGCCGAGATTGGCGGCGGTGCTAAAAGCTTCGCGGCGGACGTTGCCGACTGGGAGCAGGCGCAGGCCATGGCTAAGGCCACCGCGGATGCCTTCGGCGGCATCGACATTTTATGTGCGAATGCCGGTGTTTATCCGCAAACCAAGATCGAGGAAATGGACCCGTCCGAATGGGACCTCGTCATGGGGACAAACCTGAAGGGAAATTTCCTGTCGGTGAAGGCCTGTCTGCCGTGGCTCAAGAAAACCGGAGAAGGGCGCATCATTCTGACATCCTCGATCACCGGTCCCGTCACCGGCTTCCCGGGCTGGGCTCACTACGGCGCCTCGAAGTCCGGCCAACTCGGCTTCATGCGCACGGCGTGCATAGAGCTTGCCAAATACGGCATCACGATGAACGCGGTTCTGCCGGGCAACATCATTACGGAAGGCCTCGAGGGGCTGGGCGATGACTATTTGAAGACCATGGCCGCATCGATCCCGCTCAAGAAACTAGGCAGCGTGGAGGATATTGGCAATGCGGCCTTATTCCTCGCGTCGAAGGAGGCGGGGTATATCACAGGCCAGACCCTGATCGTTGACGGCGGCCAGATCCTGCCGGAATCGCTGGAAGCGATGGAGCAGGCTTGATCAGCGCGCGTGCAGTGTTTCGCGGACTTTTGTGGGCGAGGTCCCAGTCCAGCGGCGCACGGCGCGGGAAAAGGCGGACAACTCGGAATAGCCGAGAAGGAAGGATATCTCCGAAACGGGCAGATGTCGCTGACCCAGATAACGCATCGCCAGCTCACGCCGGGTTGTTTCAACCAATTCCTTGAACGATGTGCCGCCTTGCGCAAGATCGCGCTGGATTGCGCCGGGCGAGACATGCATGTCCCGGGCAACGGACTCGAGCGACGGGTAGCCCGCCGCAAGACGCGAGCGTACGGTGCTCCGCACCCGGTCGATCATCTTCACGGGGCCCCGATCGAGGTGCGACAACTGCTCCAGGCAATTTTGCATCAGGGCCATTAGTTTTAGGTCATGGGCGGGCATTCTGCGATTGAGAATTTCTGACCTGAAAAGCAAGGCATTGGTGGGTTGCGAGAAATAGACCGGCGCGCCAAAGGCGCGGACGTGATCGTAGGAGTCCATTGTCCGGGGGTGCTCGAAATGCACTTCCTCCGGCGTCCAGGATGAGCCGCAGGTTTCTCGTATTACATTGAGAAACATGCCGAGAGATAGCTCGGCATCCTGCCGCCGGTCGATAATGTCCGGCACCTCGATTTGGTACTCAAGCTGCACCAAGCCGCTGGTTTCCTGCGCCAGGACCATGGACGACTGCTCTTGATGATAGCCGAACAAGCCGACAAGCGTTTCTAGCGCGCTGCCCAACGTCGGGGCCGAGATCGCCGCATAGCCCCAGAGGCCAAGGTCCCGCGGCTGGAATTGATTGCCGAACCAAAGGCCGAAATTCTCGAATCCGGTTCTCTGCGCGGCTTGCTCGAACAGGGTACAGAAATCGGCCAGCCGGAGTTTCAGCGTCGTCGAACCCGCCATGTCGGGGGAAATCCCCGAATTGCCGAAGATCGTATCGATATCGCCGCCGAGCCGCTCGATGTAATCGACGATGCCGGTTGCGGCTGACGCGAGAATGGCGGGTTCCGCCGCTTTGCCGCTGCCCGAGGCCGAGTGTGCCGGTATGTGCCGTCCCATGGCCGATTATGCCCTAACGCCTAGTCGCGGCCGGCCGAAGGCCGCCCGAGGCCGCTGATCTTGGCATGTAGCGCCAGCCTCTTTCAAGAAGGGGGCGGCGCGAGGCACCCTTCAGGCGGCCAGGACACGGACACCGGCCTCGGCCAAAGCCTCGGCCAACTCACCGCTTGGGGCTTGGTCGCTGACCAGCGTCACTGACGGCAGCCAAGGGCCGTAGACCGCAAGCGACGGTCGGTCGAACTTGGAATGGTCCGCTAGAACAAAGGTTTGCGATGATCGGCGCATCATGGCCCCATAGATGAGGCCGGGGCCTATGGCGGCATCGTTCGGCCCTTCGGGAGTCAAGCCCGAGGCACCCAGAACAGCCTTATTGGCCCGGAAATGCTGCAGAGCATTGATCGTGTCGGCGCCATGGATCAGGCCTTCGCGGCCGTCGTACTGGCCCGGAAGCATCAAAACCGTGATCAGGGGGTTGACCGCCAGCGCTATGGCTATGCTGAAGGCATGGGTAATGACCGTCATTGGCTCCTGAATAGCGGCGGCCTGGCCGGCGAACTGCAATGTCGTGGCGCCGCCGCCAATCATCAATATGTCGTTACGTTCAATCTGGGCGGCGGCCAGTGCGGCGATGCGCTCGCGCTCGTCGACCATCAACGCTTGGCGCTCGGTTAGGGCGGGCTCATAGGCCACCGGCCTGATTGCCCCGCCATAAGTCCGGTTGATCAGGCCGCGCTGGTCCAGTTCAGCCAGGTCGCGCCGGATCGTCTCGGTCGATACCTCGAGGCTCTCGGCAAGTTCGTTCACCCGCCGGGCCGGATACAGGCGCAGATCCGCGACGATTTGTTCCTGCCTGCCCGCCTTTCCCCGCCGCCGTTGCGTCGCGCTTTTCATACGCCCGAGTCCGTCGAATATGATGGAAGTCGGGCAATAATATCGAAAAAATGGATAGTTTTCAATCGAAAAATAGCCTATTTACAGCATATAAAAGTTGGAGTATGGTCAAAAATATTGTGAAGTTGGTCATTAGGTGAAACATGTTCGACTACGGCTTGTTCCAGTTCGAGTCCAAGGAAGATCTGTTCGACAAGGCAATCCGCTTCTGGAACCCGGACAAAACGAAGTTCTGGCAGAACATCGGCGTGGATCTGGTCATCGACCGGCGCGAGGGCTACTGCCTGTACGACATGTCGGGGCGGCGCCTGATCGACCTGCACCTCAACGGCGGCACGTATAATTTTGGGCATCGCCATCCCGAA
>JAJFGI010000044.1 GCA_021776215.1 Kiloniellaceae bacterium
TTTGAATTGACCCCGAAGCAGACCGAGATGCTGGCGATTGTCAGCGACATGGGAAAGCTGTCGCTGGCCTTGCGCAGCCTCGCCAAGGACGAGGAAGAACTCGACCGTCTCGCCAACTCCGACGACCCGCTCGCCGAACCCGACCCGGAACGCGGCCAAACGTATACCTGGGATTCCGAGGTCAGCCGCCTGATCTGGCGGCCGTCGAGCGTGAACCAGGACATCGTCCAAGTGAACCGCGGCACCGAGAGCCAAGAACTTCGGTTCAATAAGAGGCAATGATGTCCGTTCAGCGTTTCAGTCGTCTGTTCGCGGTAATTGCCCTCGCCCTGGCCAGTCTTTACCCGGCGCCGGCGCCGGCGCAGACATCCGCGGAGCCGCTCGGCGGACGGCTGACCGTCGAGATGAACGAAGGCCGCCTGGTACGCTTGGCGTCGCCGGCCGTGTCCGTCTTCATCGCCAATCCCGAGATTGCCGATGTGAACGTCAAATCGGCCCGCATGGTATACATCTTCGGCAAGGTCCCCGGCCAGACCACGCTGTTCGCCGTCGACCGAAACGAGAACGTCGTCGCCAATGTGCAAATCGTCGTCGAGCACAACATCGGGCGGCTGCAAGAAAGCATCGACCGCCTATTGCCGGCCAGTGGCGTCGAGGCGTTGTCGGTCACCGGCGGCATCGTGCTCAGCGGCAATGTGGCGACCGGAACAGATTCCGAAAATGCCCGCCGCCTGGCCAGCCGGTTCATCGCCAAAGGCGAGGAAATCATCAACCGGCTGCAGGTCACCGAGCCGAACCAGATCAACCTGCGGGTCCGCATCGCCGAGGTGTCGCGCCAGATCCTCAACCGCTTCGGTTTCAACTGGGATGTTCTGTATTCCCAGAGCAACTTTCTGTTCGGCTTGAGCACCTTCAATCCGACCCTGGAGTCGAGCACCCTGTTCGGGCCGACGTTCAACAACGGCACCTTCAATGTTAACGCCATCATCGATACCCTCGCCGACGACGGGCTGATAACCGTCCTGGCCGAGCCGAACCTGACCGCCCTTTCCGGCGAGACGGCGAGCTTCCTGGCCGGCGGCGAGTTTCCGATCCCGGTGGCCCAGGACAAGGACACCATTACGATCGCCTTCAAGGAATTCGGCGTCAGCTTGGCCTTCACGCCGACTCTCATCGGCGACAGCCGGATCAGCCTGAAGGTCAAGCCGGAGGTCAGCCAGCTCACCACCGCCGGCGCCGTGACCATCGGCAGTGTCCAGGTCCCCGGCCTGTCGACGAGGCGGGCCGAGACGACGGTCGAGCTCGCCTCGGGGCAGAGCTTCGCCATCGCCGGGCTGCTGCAGGATAATTCACAGGAACTGATCAAGAAGACCCCGGGACTGGGCGACCTTCCGATTCTTGGCGCTCTGTTCAAGAGCGAGCGGTTCGAACGCAACGAGACAGAGCTGGTCATTATCGTCACACCATATCTCGTGACACCCGTGTCCGACGGCAGCCTGGAGCTGCCGACCGATCCGTATCGAAAAGCGCCCACGGCACGGCAGCCTGGCAGGCCGGTCGCCCAGATGCGCACAATTCCGCTGTCCGGCGCCGAGACCGCTAACACCGGCACCGGCGGCACCGGGTATCTGCTGGACTGAGGAGGGCAGGATGCCGGACGCCAGAAAAACTCTCCGTTTCGTGAAGCTGGCCGCGCTGCTGCCGATCCTGGCGCTCGCCGGCTGTCACATCGAACAGGCCATGGACAACCCGATCGAGGTTGTCACAAGCCACTCCTTCGATTCCGCGAATTGGCAGCAGGGCAGCGCGGCCATCGAGACTCAGGTCGAGCCGATCACCCTGGTGCACCTGCTGAATTTCCAGCCCGGCGATGCCAACCTGAGCGATGAAGAGCTCGGCAACCTGCGGGAATTCCTGCGGACCAGCGGCGGCCAGGACTGCGCCCGCAACGAGGTGGACGGCCCGCGCCTTTCCGGCGGCTATTTCGACGCCCTGACCAAGGCGCGCGTCGAAGAAATTCGCGCCGAGCTGTCCAACCTGGGATTGCCGAGCCAAGTCCCCGCGACGCCGGTGGCGCTGCTGGCCCGACCGTCGGAGGGGGTCGCCGTGGCGGTGACCCGGGCGGTGGTCATCCCGCCGGATTGCTCTGCCCCGCAGCCCGAGTTCGCCACCCGCCCCGATTATGCGTGGAGCTGCACGACCGCCGCCAATCTCGGCCGCATGGTCGTCGATCCGCTTGATCTCGCGCACGGCCGGGCACTCAGCCCTGCGGACGGCGAAGCGGCCGCCAAGTCCATCGAGGCCTACCGCAAGCACGAGGTCGAGGAAATCACCGCTGAAAAGACGTCGGAAAAATGAGCGCCCTCGAAAACACCTTGGAATCGGAGCTGCCGGGGTCTGAGACGGCGGAGTGCGTCGCCTTCGTCAGCGACAACCAAACGCATGGTGTCATCGCCTCCGTGGCCCGCCAGTTTTTCGATTCCCCGGCGGTACGCGACGGCGGTACCCAGCAGGCCCTGGAGTACCTGGCCGACACCGCGCCGCCCAAGGTCCTGATCGTCGATATCGGCGACAGCTCCGCGCCGTTGACGGCGATGCTCTCCCTGACGGCGGCGTTCTCGGAAGATACCCGCCTGATCGGGATCGGCACCATCAACGACATAAACCTGTATCGGGAGATGGTCGGCGCCGGCATTACCGACTACCTGGTCAAGCCGGTCACGGAGAAAGCCCTCGCGGCGGCCCTGTGCCGCACCGAGGAGGCCGTCGGGGTACCGTCGGCCGAGCAGCACCAGACCAAGAAAACGAACCGGATCGCCGTTGTCGGGTCCCGCGGCGGCGTCGGGGCCAGCTCCATCGCCGTCAATTTGGCCTGGATTCTGAGCCACGACCGCAAGCTGAGCACGGCCCTGATCGATCTCGACCTGGAGTTTGGCACGGTCGCCCTCTCCCTGGATCTCGAGCCAACCCGGGGCCTGCGTGAAGCCCTGGAAAGCCCGGCGCGTATCGACAGCTTGTTCATCGAAAGCGCCACCGCCCGGTTGTCGAAGACTCTGGCGGTCATGGCCACAGAGGAAACCCTGGCTCAGGAAATTACCTTCAATCCCGGCGCCATCGACGTCCTGCTCGAGGCCGTGGGGCGCGACAGCGACCAGATCATCATTGATATGCCACGCTCGGCCTTTGCCGTGCGGCAGCGGGTATTCGAAGCTGCGTCCAGGATCGTCTTGGTCACGGAACTCAGCCTGCCCGGCCTGCGCGACTCCATGCGGTTGTTGACCGGAATCGAGGAGGTTTCGATTGGCAAGCCGGTTACGATCATTGCAAACCGCACCGGCGGCGCTCAGCAGGCCATGCAGCCCAGGGATTTTCAAAAGGCCCTCGGCCACAAGATCGATTTTGTGATCCCGGAAGACCGCAAGTCGTTCATCGAGGCGGCCAACAACGGCAAACCCCTGGCGAGCACCAACCAGCGCAGCGCCGCGACCAAGGTCCTGCGCAAAATCGCCGAAACGCTTGTCGAGGGTCAGTCGGACGGCGGCCAAAAGCCCAAGAAGAAGGCGTGGCTACTGCGGAGAAAGGGATAGTGCCGCATGGATGGGGCGACCGCCGGCGCCGGGCCGGCTGCGAGCAAGAAACGCGGCGACGAGACCGCCAACCTGCGTGACCGCGGGGCGGTCGTTGTCCAGTATCTCGACCAACTGAAGCCCAAGGTTCTCGCCGCCTTTGAGAACGATAACGTCTCGGTGTTGCCGCGGCCGGAACTTGCCGTGCGCATCGGCCACATCGTAACGACCGAGACGGACGACGCGTCGAATACTCTGAACCTGCTCGACCGCCGCAATCTGGTGGCTGACCTGATTCGCTGGCTGTTGCACTGCAGCCCCAAGGCGCCGCCCAAGGCCCCTCCGCCCCAGGCGCCCGCATCCGCCGCGCAGGCCAAATCCGAGCCCGTCCCCGTAGACACGCTGGCCCCGAGCCGGGACCCCAAGAAGGCGTCCGAACCGCGGGTTTCCAAGACGGTGGAAACGACGAAGGTGCGGATCGAGCCCCTCGTCATGGATCGTCTGGATGTTTCCGCGGCGTCGCGTTTGCCGCGCACCGAGCTCGCGCTCCAGCTCCGCGATATCGTCAACGAAGTCCTGGCCGAGGAAAAAATCCGGCTGAATTCCGCCGAGCAGGCGTCGGTCGTCGAGCTTCTCCTCGACGATATGCTCGGTCTCGGGCCCCTCGAGCCGTTGCTGGCCGACGAGGCTCTCACCGACATCATGATCAACGGTCCGGCCCAAGTCTACGTCGAGCGCCGGGGCAAGCTTGAGCTGAGCGACGTCACGTTCCGGGACAACGATCACGTCCTCAACATTGCCCGGCGCATCGTTTCGGTGATCGGCCGCCGCGTCGACGAGACGGTGCCGCTGGTCGATGCCCGTCTGCAGGACGGCAGCCGCGTCAACATCATCATCCCGCCCTTGGCGATCGACGGACCGTCGATCTCGATTCGTAAATTCGCCAAGAAGTCGATCACCCTCGACGTGATGAAACAGCAAAACAACGTTTCCGAGCAGATGGCGACGGTGCTGAAGATCGCGGCCCGCAGCCGGTTGAACATTCTGATTTCCGGCGGTACCGGTTCCGGTAAAACCACCCTGCTCAACGCCCTGTCGCAGATGATCGATGAACGCGAACGCGTCGTCACCATCGAGGACGCGGCCGAGCTTCAGTTGCAGCAGCCGCACGTGGTCCGCCTCGAAACCCGGCCGGCAAACCTGGAAGGAACCGGCGAGATCACCATGCGCGATCTGGTGAAGAACTCCCTGCGTATGCGCCCCGACCGCATCATCCTCGGCGAGGTTCGCGGATCCGAGGCCGTGGATATGCTCCAGGCCATGAACACCGGCCACGACGGCTCCTTGGGCACGGTCCACGCCAACCGCCCGCGCGAGGCGCTTACGCGGCTGGAGAACATGGTCGGCATGGCCGGTATTAATCTGCCGGCCAAGGCGGTGCGGACCCAGATCGCGGCGGCCCTCGATATGATCGTCCAGGTCTCGCGTATGCGCGACGGCATGCGCCGGGTGACCCACATCACCGAAGTCATCGGCATGGAAGGTGACATCATCACGACCCAGGATCTCTTCACCTACGAGTTTGAAGGCGAAGGTCTGGACGGCATGTTGAAGGGCCACTTCAGATCCACCGGATTGCGCCCGCACTTTGCCGTGAAGGCCGCCTACTTCGGTCTCGATCGCCGGCTGCTGGAGTGCATGTGATGGATGTCGCGGCCATCTTCGGCATCGACGGGGTAGAGCCCTCCCTGTTGCTCTACATGATCTTGCCTCTCGGCATGGTCTTGCTGTTGCTCGGTATGTTCGGCGGCAGCGGCGCCCGTCGCACCTTTGCGCGCCGGATCGCCCGTATCAAGGTCAACCATGATCCGGAGCCAACCGTCCGCGAGGTGATCACCGCCCGCCGGCAATCCAACGCCAGCGCCATCCCCGGGTTGGATGATCTGCTCAAGCGGCTCCTGCCGCGTCAGGACGTGCTCCGTCTTCGCCTTGCGCGCGCCGGCTTGAACATCCCCGTTGCGGTCTACGTCCTTACCGGCGTCCTGGTCGCGTTCCTGTCGTTCGTTGCGGCCCGCGGGCTGGGCGAGATGCCGATCGTCGTTTCGTTGCTTTTGGCTGTCGTCGCGGGTCTCGGGTTACCGCACATCTTTGTTGGATTTCGCATCACGAGCCGGCAGACAAAATTCATCAACTTTTTCCCGGAAGCCATCGATCTGATGGTCCGGGGCATCAAGGCCGGACTGCCCATCGGCGAATCCATTCGCACAGCGGCGGAAGAGGTGCCCGACCCGGTCGGCGAGGAACTCAAGCGCGTTACCGACGGCGTGCGTATCGGCCGAAAAATGGACGAGGTCTTGTGGGAAACCTCGCATCGCCTGGACCTGCAGGAGTTCAAATTCTTCACCATCGCCCTGTCGATCCAGAGTGAAACCGGCGGTAACCTGGCGGAGACATTGACGAACCTCTCGGATGTCCTGCGTGGCCGGCGTCAACTGAAACGCAAAGTCAAGGCCTTGTCGTCCGAAGCCAAGGCCAGCGCCTATATCATCGGATCGCTGCCTTTTATCATGACCGCACTGATCTATCTCGTGAACGCCCAATATATCACGGCGCTGTTTGTTGACCCGCGCGGCCAGTTTCTCATCGGGATCGGTCTCGCGATGATCGGCGCCGGAGTCGGGGTCATGTACCGGATGGTGAAGTTCGAGATATGAATTTCGAAACCTTCCTTCCCGCCGGCATGACGCCGGAGGATCTGCTCATCGTGATGTCGGCGCTATCCGCCGGCAGCGTCGCCGTCGCCGTGTGGGTAGCGCTGCTGCATCGCGACCCCGCCGCCAGACGGGCCAGGCTTATCGCTCAGCAGCGCAGCGAAATGCGCGCCGGCGTCGTCGGCCCCCGCCGCCGCCAGGATCGCCTACCGACAATCGGTCTGATGCGCAATGTAGTCGACCGGCTGAATCTGCTGCGCTCGGACCAGGCGCACAAGATTTCGCGGAAACTCATGCGCGCCGGATGGCGGTCGAAGGATGCGATCATCCGCTATCTGTTCAGTAAGCTCGCGCTTCCATTCGCTTTCGGCGGAACCGCCGTCATCCTGCTGCACGTCCTGGATCTCTACAATCTGGATACCATGCAGAAGCTCATGGTGACGCTGGCCAGCGTCATCGTCGGTGCCTATGCGCCGGACATCTATATCCGCAATGCGGCAAGCAAGCGCCGGGAAAAGATTCGCAAGGCCCTGCCGGATGCGCTCGACCTCATGGTCATTTGCGCCGAGGCCGGTCTGAGCCTTGACTCGACGTTGATGCGCGTTTCACAGGAACTAGAACAAGCGGCACCGGAACTGGCCGACGAGTTGAGCGTCACCGGCCTTGAACTGGGCTTTCTTTCGGATCGTCGAAAGGCCCTGCAGAACCTGGCCCAACGCGTCGATCTGTCGGCCGTGCGCGGCGTCGCCAATACGTTGATGCAGGCCGAGCGATACGGCACGCCGTTGGCCCAGTCGCTGCGAGTAATGGCCGGCGAGTCCCGACAGGAACGGGTGATGAAGGCGGAAGAAAAGGCTGCTCGTCTACCGGCGCTGCTGACGGTTCCCATGATTGTCTTCATTCTGCCGCCCCTATTCATCGTCCTTCTCGGCCGCGCGATCCTCAAGACCATCGATGCCTTCAGCAATTTGTTCTAGTGAGATGGTTCCAAAGTTCGTCACATTAAATGCGACGAACTTTGGAAGCTGAATCACACAAGGTTCTGTACTCATTAAGTCGTCATCCCGGACGCGACTTTCCTCCAAGCCC
>JAJFGI010000431.1 GCA_021776215.1 Kiloniellaceae bacterium
GCATGAAGGCGCCACGGAGAGCCGGGCGTCATGAACGGCGAGTTGCCACGCTGGATCGACATCGGCCTGATCCCGATCCTCAATCTCTGTCTGGCGCTTCTGGTGTCCGGCCTGATCATCCTGGCCATCGGCGAAGATCCGCTGCAGGCCGTCGCGATCATGGTGCGGGGCGCCTTCGGCTATGAGGAGGGGATCGGCTACACCCTCTACTACGCAACCAACTTTATCTTCACCGGCCTTGCCGTCGCCATTGCCTTCCACGCCGGGCTGTTCAACATCGGCGGCGTGGGGCAGGCCTATATCGGCGGTCTCGGCGTCGGGTTGGTCATGCTGGCGTTCGATTCCGTGCTGCCGTTCGCCATCCTGGCGCCGCTGGGTATCGTCGCCGCGGCGGCGTTTGGCGCCGCGTGGGCGGCCGTGCCGGCCTATCTGCAGGCTTATCGCGGCAGTCACATCGTCATTACCACCATCATGTTCAACTTCATCGCCGCGGCGGTGATGGTCTATTTGCTGGTCAACGTGCTCATCAAGCCCGGGCAGATGTCGCCGGAAAGCCGGGAGTTTCTGCCCAACGCGCAGCTGCCGTTCATGCACGAGGTGCTGGCTGGTCTGGGCATCCCGTTTACCGCGACACCGCTGAATATCTCGCTGATCTGGGCGGTGATCTGCTGCGTCGGTGTCTGGGCCTACATCTGGCGGACGCGCTGGGGCTATGAGTTGCGCACCGTCGGGTTCAATGAATCGGCCGCCGTCTACGCCGGCATCCGGCCGCGCCGCATCGTCGTGGTGGCGATGTGCATCTCTGGTGCCTTGGCCGGCTTCGTCGGCCTGAACGAGATTATGGGCGTGCACCACCGCCTGCTGATCAACTTTACCGCCGGCTATGGTTTCACCGGGATCGCCGTCTCGCTGATGGGGCGCAACCATCCGTTCGGTATCGTTTTGGCGAGCCTGCTCTTCGGTGCCCTCTACCAGGGCGGCGCGGATCTTGCCTTCGATGTGCCGACCATCACCCGCGAGCTGGTGGTGACCATCCAGGGGTTGGTGATCCTCTTTTCCGGCGCGTTGGCCTACATGTCGACGCCGTGGGTCACCCGCGGGTACCTTGCGCTGACCGCAAGCCGGCCCGTCCCGGCCGCCGGCGAGGCGTGACATGGAAGAGGCGTTCGTCTTTGCCATCCTGACGGCAAACGCGACGGTGCGCGTCGCAACACCGCTCATTCTCGCCGCCATGGCCGGCCTGTTCTCCGAGCGCTCGGGGATCATCGACATCAGCCTGGAAGGCAAGATGCTCACCGCCGCCTTCGCCGCCGCCAGCATCGCGGCGGTCACCGGCTCGGCTTGGCTCGCCCTGGCGGGCGGCGTGGCGGCGGCCAGTTGTCTGGCCCTGTTGCATGGTTTTGCCTGCATCACCCACAACGGCAACCAGGTGGTCAGCGGCGTGGCCATCAACATCCTCGCCTCGGGCCTGACGGTGGTGCTGGGCATCGCCTGGTTCCACCGCGGCGGCGATACGCCCAGCCTCGACGCGGCGGCGCGCTTCATGCCCATCAGCTTGCCTCTGGCGGACACCGTGGCGGGCGTGCCGGTGCTCGGCACCCTCTACAGCCGGCTGCTCAGTGGCCATAACCTGCTGGTCTATGTGGCGTTCCTGGCCGTGCCCCTGGTCTGGTGGGTGGTCTTCCGCACCCGCTTTGGCCTGCGCCTGCGGGCGGTGGGCGAAAACCCGACGGCGGTCGATACGGCGGGTATCTCGGTCACCTGGTTGCGCTACCGGGCGGTGCTGATCTGCGGCGTACTCACGGGCATTGCCGGGACCTATCTGTCGATTGCCCACAACGCCTCCTTCGTGCGCGACATGACCGCGGGGCAGGGGTACATTGCGCTGGCGGCGATGATCTTCGGCAAATGGCGGCCGGGACCGGCCTTCGGGGCGTGTCTGATGTTCGGCCTTCTCGATGCGGTCGCCATTCGCTTGCAAGGCGTGCGCGTACCCGGTATCGGCGAGGTGCCGGTGCAGTTCATCCAGGCATTGCCTTACGTCCTGACAGTGGTGCTGCTCGCCGGGTTTATCGGCCGGGCCGTGGCACCCAAGGCCATTGGCGTGCCCTATGTGAAGGAACGCTAACATGAATCAGACCATGCTGGATCTGGCGTGCACGGCCATGGCGGCGGCTTACGCGCCCTATTCGAAATTCCAGGTGGGCGCCGTGGTGAAGGGCGCCAACGGCAAGCTCTACGCCGGCTGCAACGTGGAGAACGCGGCCTATCCGGAGGGTTGGTGCGCCGAGACATCGGCCATCGCCGCCATGGTCGCCGACGGTGAGACGCATATCGCCGAGGTCACCGTCGTCAGCCCCGGGGCGGCGCTGGTAACCCCGTGCGGCGGCTGCCGGCAGCGCCTCCGCGAGTTCGCCGACGACGCGACCCTCGTCCACCTCTGCGGGGCCGAGGGTGTGCGGCGTACCGTGACCCTGGGTGAGTTGCTGCCGCTGTCCTTCGGGCCGGAGGCTCTTCGGTGAACGAGGTTGACGCCGCGATCAAGGTCATCAATGCGCGAACGGGGAGCGCGGACTTCCGCGTTGGCCTCGTCCTAGGGTCCGGTCTGGGCGCCTTGGCCGATGCGGTGGAGGGCGCGACGATCATGCCCTATGGCGACCTGCCGGGGTTTCCCGCCACCGGTGTCGCCGGGCATGAAGGCCGCCTGCTGTTGGGCCATCTCGCGGGTGTGCCCGTCGCCGTGCTGCAAGGGCGGTCTCACTACTACGAATCCGGTCGCGCCGATGCCATGAAGGTGCCGGTGCGCACCCTGGCGCGCCTTGGTTGCGAAAGTCTGCTGCTGACCAATGCCGCCGGCTCGCTGGAGCCGGACGCCAAGCCGGGCAGCATCATGCTGATCACCGACCACATCAATTTCACAGGTGTTTCGCCGCTGTTCGGGGAGACCGGCGACGACCGGTTCGTCGATCTGACCGGCGCCTACGACGCCGATCTGGCCGGGCGCCTCCGTGCCGCGGCAAGGCGCGAACGCATTGCTCTGCCCGAGGGCGTCTACATGTGGCTCAGCGGACCCCAATACGAGACCGCGGCTGAAGATCGTGCCGCGCGGATGCTCGGCGCCAACGCCGTCGGCATGTCGACGGTGCCCGAGGTGATCCTGGCGCGCCAGGCGGGCCTTCGGGTGGCGGCGCTGTCCATCATCACCAATCTGGCGACCGGCATGGCCGAGGCGCCGCTGACTCACGCGGCGGTGATGGGGAACGCGGCGGCGGCCGCGGCGACCGTGCGGCGCCTGTTGCTGGCGTTCTTCGCCGCCTACGACGAGGCGAATGACGGGGCGAGCGGCTAGATGCTGCCGCAGGAGATCATCCGCCGTAAGCGCGATGGCCAGGCCCTGGACCCGGCCGAGATCGCGTTCCTGGTGCAGGGCATGACCGACGGCTCGATCGGTGAAGGACAGATCGCCGCCTTTGCCATGGCCGTCTTCTTTCGCGGCATGACCATGGACGAGCGCGTGGCCCTGACCCGCGAAATGACCCGGTCCGGCACGACGTTGCGCTGGGACGATCTGAATCTTGCCGGCCCGGTTTTGGACAAGCATTCGACCGGCGGTGTTGGGGACAAGATCAGCCTGATGCTTGCACCGGTCGTCGCGGCGTGCGGCGGTTACGTGCCGATGATCTCGGGCCGCGGCCTTGGCCATACCGGCGGCACCCTGGATAAGCTGGAGGCCATACCGGGATATTCGACGGCACCGGATGCATCCTTGTTTCGCCAGATCGTCGCCGAAGCGGGCTGCGCCATCATCGGCCAGACGGAGGATTTGGCGCCGGCCGACCGGCGCCTCTATGCCATTCGTGACGTGACCGCGACCGTCGAGTCCCTGCCGTTGATCACCGCGTCGATCTTGTCCAAGAAACTCGCCGCCGGCCTTGGCGGCCTGGTCATGGACGTGAAGACGGGATCCGGCGCCTTCGCCGCCAGCCGGCAGGACGCGCGCGACCTGGCCGAAAGCATCGTCGCGGTGGCCAATGGTGCCGGGTTGCCGACGACGGCGCTGATTACGGATATGGACCAGGTACTTGGGCACACCGCCGGAAACGCGCTCGAGGTGGCCGAGGCGGTGGCTTACCTGCGCGGCGAGCGGGACCCGCGCATCCACGAGTTGGTGCTGGCCCTGGCGGCGGAAATGCTGGTTCTGGGCGACCTGGCCGCCGATCCGGCGGTGGCGCGGAAGCAGGTCGAAAAGGCGCTGGCGAGCGGCGCCGCCGCCGACCGTTTCGCCCGCATGGTCGCCGGTCTCGGTGGGCCCGCGGACTTCTTCGAGCGCAGCGACACCTATCTGCCGCCGGCGCC
>JAJFGI010000432.1 GCA_021776215.1 Kiloniellaceae bacterium
GAACAAAGCCACACCCAGAGACCCCTCCAACTTCTTGACCTGTTGGCTAACGGCGCCCGCTGTAACACCAAGCTCGCTGGCGGCCATCTTGAAACTCAGATGTCGCGCTGCCGCTTCGAAAGCACGCAAGGTGTTCAGCGAGGGAAGTCTGTAGGTCATCTTTTTCTCCTCGGCGCAGAATGACACGAAATGATGCCCATGGAGACTCAGTATATCTATTCCTCCAACAGAGGTTTTCTGAGTCGTGCACCGATCTTCCAGAATGATAGCGTCATGCTGGAATAACGGTTCGATGAAATACGGAGTGGCCCAAAAAAATGAACCAGAAACAATCTAACTCCCTAATTAGCGACGCCATCAAAGAACGTGGAAGAATATATCTCGAAGTATTTCGAGAACTGTCAAAACGATATGGTGAGACTGAAGCTGTCAGCGTGCTGCGCAGTGCCAGCCATGCGCGCGGCACGGCCGTGGGCAAGGCATTGGCGCATCTTGGCCCGTGCGATTTTGCCGGCATGGCCGAATGCTATGCAAAAACCCCTGACAATGGTGTGACGTATTCAACCGATATCAGACAGCTAAACGACACCTGTCTCGAGTTCAAAAATATGACCTGCCCGTTGAAGGATGCGTGGATAGAGGCCGGGTGCAGCGATGAAGAAATTTGCACTTTGCTGTATTGCGCATCTGCCTGGGACGAAGCCGCCCTGGACACGGCAGGTTTCAAATATGAACTCGAACTATGGTCTCCGGGCAAAGACGGGTGCTGCCGCACGAAAATCACAGAGAAAACCGTTTCGTAAGCCAGGAGATCGTCGACAGCTGTGGCAGACGCGCCCACACATTCCACAGTTCAATCTACATCGCTGCAACTGTCATATTCTGGTTATGAGTCCTGAACCTAGTGCCCAGGATCTGAAGTTCGTGGCATCAATTGCTGACCGTCATCCCGGACGCGACTTTCCTCCAAATCTTTGATTTGGAGAGGGAAGTCAGTGATCCGGGATCCATAGCCCGGCAGCGAGGCGGTAGAGAAATAGATCCCGGATCGCAAGGCTCGCCACCCGAAAATCGCAGATTTTCGGGCTCGCCTAACGTCCGGGATGACGCCCACGAATAATGGTGCGAACTTTAGATTCACGTGACTAGCCCTTGATCGCCCGGGGGTCGAGGGCGTCCTGCAAACCGTCGCCCAGGAAGTTGAAGGCGATCACGGTCACGAAGATCAGCAGTCCCGGATAGATCGCCAGAACCGGGGCATCCCAGATCAACTCCTGGGCGTTGGTCAGCATGTTGCCCCAGCTCGGCACCGGCGGCTGGATCCCCAGGCCGAGGAAGCTCAGCACCGATTCCAGTAGGATGATGTTGCCGATCGACAACGTGGTGGCCACGATCACCGGCGAGACTACGTTGGGCAGGATGTGCACCAGCATGATGCGCGCGTGGCCGGCGCCCAAGGCCTCGGCGGCGCGGACGAACTCGCGCGCCTTGGTCGCCAGGGTGGCGCCGCGCACCAGCCGCGCCACCGTCGTCCAGCCGACCAGGGCGATCAGGCCGACGATCCGGTAGAGGCTGGCATTCTCCGACGTCACCAGGCTGTCCGGCAGGCCCAGCTTGCTGAGATCGACCGCCGCCAGAACGATGAGCAGTGGCAGGATCGGCAAGGCGATCACCCCGTCCGTCAGGCGCATCAGCAGGGCATCCGGGGCGCCGCCGTAGTAGCCGGCGAGCAAGCCGATCGCCGTGCCGATCAGCGCCGCGCCCAGCGCCGCCGTCAGGCCGACCAGCAACGAAATCTGGCCGCCATAGAGCAACCGCAGCAGCAGATCCCGGCCCAACTCGTCGGTGCCCAGCGGATGCGCCGCCGAGGGCGGCAGCTTGACCGCGAGCAAATCGACCCGCGTGGCATCGAGGCCGAGCGCCCCTTCCACGATCGGCGCGGCGAGGGCGAGCAGGGCGAGGACCGCGAGCGCGACCAGGCTGCCGACCGCTACCCGGTGCTCGAGAAAGCGGCGCCAGAGCAGGCCGCGCAGCGTCCGCGGCGGTGCCGCCCCGGTCGCCGGGGCCGTCGCCTGCCCGTAGCGCCGCTCGCCGGTCATTTGCCCATCATTTGTACGTGATCCTCGGGTCGAGCCAGGTGTAGCAAAGATCGGCGGCCAGGTTGGCCAGCAGGGTGGTGGCGGTGGCCAGCAGCAGCCCGACCAGGGCCAGGTTGAAATCGTTGCCCAGGATGGCGTCGTAGATGGTCTTGCCCATGCCCAGATAGCCGAACATGGTCTCGGTGATCAGGGCGCCGGAAAACAGGGCGCCGAAGTTCAAGGCCAGGATCGTCACCACCGGAATCATGGCGTTGCGCAGCACATGGCCGAGGACCACCTGCCGTTCGGCCAATCCCTTGGCCCAGGCGGTGCGCACATAGTCCTGGCGCAGCGCCTCGATCATCGCGGCGCGGACGAAGCGGACGATGCCGCCGACGGTGACGATGGTCAGGGTCGCCACCGGCAAGGCCAGAAACGCGGCCTGCGCCCCGAGACCGGCACCCCGGGGCGGCATGCCGCCGGCGGGCAGCCAGCCCAGCACCACGGCGAACAGGATGATGAGGAGGATCGCCAGCCAGAACGGCGGCACGGAAATGCCGGCAAAGGCGATGAGGTTGATCGACGTATCGGTCCCGGTGCGCGGCCGCAGCGCCGCGACGATACCGCAGGGCAGCGCGAGCAGAATGGCCAGGACGAAGCTGATCCCCATCAGGGCGGCCGTGTTGCCCAGGCGCGGCCACAGCACCTCCAGGACCGGCCGGGAATGCAGGCGCGAATACCCCAGATCGCCCTGTACCGCGGCGCCCAGCCAGGCCAGGTAGCGCTCGCCGATCGGCCGGTCGAGGCCGTAGAGGGCGCGCAGGCGCGCCGCGTCCTCCGCCGTGGCGCGCGGATTGGCGCTGACCATCAGGTCCACCGGGTCGCCGGGCATCAGGCCGATCAGCGCATAGATCACGAACGACATGACGAACAGAACGATGACCGATTCGATCAGCCGTTGGGCGATATAGCGGCTCATCGGCCCTCCGCGCGCCACTCCTCGACCCACAGGGTGGTCGAATTCAAATGCCCGGTCGGGCGCACGCCCGTGAGCCATTTCGGCAGGATGTACGATTCGGCCCGCCAGTAGAGCGGGATGACCGGCAGCTCCTCGGCGTAGAGGCGCTGCAACCGGCTCCACCGCGCCTTGCGTTTGTCGCGATCCAATTCGATCTCGATGGCATCGATGACGGCGTCCATCTCGGCGTTGTTGAATCCGGTATAGTTCTGCCCGGCCCAGTTGTTCTCGGCCGTGGGGATTTGGTCCGAGTACAGCGTGGTGCGCGGCACGTTCTCCGGCGACGAAATCCACGCGAACATGGCGCCGCCGGTGAACTTGCGCTTGCTCACCGTTTCGCCGAAGAAGACCCGGGCCGGCTCGTTGCGGATACGCACGTCGATGCCCAGGTCGCGCCATTGGCTTTGCAAAACCTGCGCGACCAATTCGCGGCTGCGGTTGCCGGCGGTGGTCATCAGTTCCAATGTCAACCGCTCGCCCTGCGCGTTTTGCCGTATGCCCCCGGCTCCGGGGTTCCAACCCGCCTCCGTCAGCAGCGCCTTGCTGCGCTCGGGGTCGAAGCCATAGCTTGGCACGTCCGGGTCGTAGACCCAGTCCAACGGGCTGACCGACGTCCGCGCCACCGGTTGCTTGCCGCCGAACAGGGTCTGGTTGAGCGCCTCCCGGTCGAGGCCAAAGATCAGGGCGTGACGCACCCGCTTGTCGCTCAGGACCGGGTTTTCCGAATTCAAATCGACGTGCTCATAGATCAGACCCGGCTTGTAGACGATAGTGTACCGGTCGCCGTGGCGCTTCTCGAAGGCCAGCGCCTGATCGATGGTCAGACCCAGCTCGCCGGCGATCATGTCGATGGCCCCCGACAGCAGGTTGGCCTCCAACGCCGCCGTGTTCTCGATGACCAGCAGGGTGATCCGCTCGAACCCTGGCGGCGTCCCCCACCAGGTCGGATTCGGCGCCAGGACAATGCGCGATCCGGCGACGACCTCGACGATGCGGTAGGGGCCGAATCCCAGACCCGGATTCGTCGGGTCGGTCTCGTACGTGCTCCGGTTGCGATAAGCCGCCGGGTCGGCTTCGAAGATCGGCCGTTCCAGGTGCGCCGGCAACAGCTCGAATGGGGCGGCGCTATACAGGAAATCAACCCGATCTATATGCAAAGTGAACGTTTTGTAGTCGATCACATCGATTGCCAGAATGCGGCGGAAGATCTCGAAATTGCCGAAGCCCGACTTCGGGTGACGTCCCGCTTCCCAGGTGAAAACCATATCGGCGCTGGTCACCGGCGTGCCGTCGCCCCAGGTCGCCTCCGGTTGCAAGCGGAACGTGACCGCGATGCCCGGGCCGCCATCGGCCAAGGTTTCCAACTTGGCCTGGCCGTTCTCCAGGGTCGGAATTTCCATGCATAACAGACAGATAAGTTCCCAGTTCTGGTCGTAGGCGGTGATCGGCCGCTGGGTCATTTGCAGCGCGTATGACTTGGCGACGGATGCGTCGAAGTGCGGATTGAAAGAGGACGGGAACTGCGACAGGCCGATCTTCAGCTCGGCGGCCCGTGCCATCGTCGCCGCGCTCAAACCCAGGACGGCGGCGCAAATTAGGGCAGCCAGGCGTGCGGTCATAGATTCGCTCCAGTGTGGCCGACTCGGCGGATGCGCTAAATCCTATCCGACTCGGCGGCCGAGGCGAACCGCCGATGTTTTATGCATATTACGTTTTCTCGAATGTAACAGCTCCGTCGGCACTATGGTCAGGGCTGCACGATCCGCTTGCTCGACGTGGCGCTGGACGACACGCGCGCTTGGCGCGGCGGTTTGATCGCCGACCGGATTGGCGGCCCGCACCCGAAAAAAATTATCGGACACTTTAAGTAGGTTATTGATTCGATTTGGCTTTGAAAAAAAATGGCTTGAAACTGCCGTTGCGCGACCTAGATCCGGCACGTATTGTCGATTCGCATGTCTTGTATGTGCGAAATTTTTGTGCTCTAAAGGCGCCGCCAGTCAAGATGCCGCACTTCCGGCCCGGACTGGAACCAGTCAACACACTGCAGTGGTGGGGCGGACAGTGGCCCGAACTTGGTAGTATACCAGGGCCACGTGGTCACGCGCATCACAATGTACTGGGCAAAAGGCGAGGGGAAGCACCATGACCACGCATTCCACATTGGGTTTCGCGATGCCCCGGCTGCTGCGCGCGGCCGTGCTCGCGTTTGTCGCGCTGGTCGCGGTCGATGGTACGGCGCTGGCGCAGAGCAGCCTGTTCGATAAAGCCAAGAAGTCGCTCGGTACACTGGGCGACTCCGCGCCGGGCGGCGTCAGCGGCCTGACCACCGACGAGATCGCGGCCGGCCTGCGCGAGGCATTGCGCGTCGGCACCAGCCGGGTGGTCGAGCAGGTCGGAACCGTGGACGGCTTCAACGGCGATCAGAACATTCACATCCCGCTGCCGGGCGCGCTCCAGGACGTGCAATCCGTGCTCAAGCGGGTCGGCATGGCCGACATGGCGGATGACCTGGAGCTGAAGCTGAACCGGGGCGCCGAAGCGGCCGCGCCGGCGGCCAAGGAGCTGTTTATCCAGGCCGTCAGCGAGATGACCCTCGAGGACGTTCAGCAGATCTACGAAGGCGCCGACGACGCGGCCACGCAATATTTCAAGAGCAAGATGTCCCCGGCGCTGGCCAAGCGCATGGAGCCCATCGTCGACGACAGCCTGGCGGACGTCGGCGCGGTCAAGTCCTATGACGCCATGATGTCGCAATACAAGTCGATCCCGCTGGTGCCCAACGTCAAATCCGATCTCACCGCGTATGTGGTCGAGAAGGCGATGGACGGCATCTTCTATTATGTCGCCAAGGAAGAGGCGGCGATCCGCAACAACCCCGCCGCGCGCACGACCGACCTGCTCAAGAAGGTTTTTGGCAATAGCTAGCCGGGGGGCAAAGCGATGAAGCGGTATCTTTCCCTGATCGGGATATGGCTCGTCCTTGCGGTGGCGGCGTGCACATCCGTTGAGGATGCCCAGCCGCCGGAGGTGAGCCTGGCCGACATCAAGTTGTTGCCCGGCGGCCTGTTCGAGCAAAAGTTTCAGCTCGACCTGCGGGTCACCAATCCAAACAACTTCGATCTGCCGCTGGAGGGCCTGTCCTTCAAGCTGGCGCTCAACGACAGACCCTTTGCGCAAGGCGCTTCGAACGAATCGGTCACCGTGCCGCGCCTCGGCGAGGCCCGGATACCCGTGGTCGCGTCGACCACGGTGCTGGATATCATGCAGCAGGTGCTGTCCCTGGGGCGCAGCGCCGATCTGACCTATCGCCTGGAAGGCTTGGCCTATCTCAAGGGTCTCACCCGCCGCTCCGTCCCCTACGTGCGGGACGGCAAGTTGCGACTTTTGCCTGGTCCCAGCGATGCGGAGCAGAGGCTGATCCCGCTTTGACGGCACAGTTTGGTCAGGTGGACACCATGGCCCGGACACAATTTTGCGAGAGAGTTAGTATATGAAAAAGGTGCTTATCGCGCTTGCCGCCGTGGTCGTCCTCGTGGTCGTCGCGCTGCTGGCGGTGCCGTTCTTCATCCCGGTGGAGACGTACAAGACGCAAATCGCCCAGGCGGCCAAGGACGCCACTGGCCGCGAGTTGACGATTCAGGGCGATATGCGGCTTTCCTTGCTGCCGCGCCTGGAATTGGAGGCCGAGGACGTCACCTTCGCCAACGCCCCCGGCGCCGCGCAGCCCGATATGGCGCGCCTGAAAAAGCTGCTGGTGCAGCTCCAGATCTTGCCGCTTCTCTCCGGCGAGGTGCGGGTCGACAGCTTTGTCCTCGTCGAACCCGTTATTCATCTGGAAGTGGATAAGAACGGCCGCCCCAACTGGCAGTTCGCTGCGGCGGGCGCACCAGCGCCGGGCACCGAGGGCACGACGTCCCCCCCGACGCAACCGAGCGGCGGCCGTGGTGACGTGCCGGAAATCAGCCTGGGCGATGTCCGCCTGGAAGACGGCTTGGTCACCTACTCGGATGCGCGCACCGGCCAGACCGTGGAGCTCACCGACATCAACATGACGGTGTCGTTACCGGACATGGATAGCCCGATGGCGGCGGACGGATCATTGGTTTGGAACGGCCGGAAGCTATCCCTTAACGCCAAGAGCGAGGCCCTTCGCGGACTCATGACCGGAGAGACGACACCGGTGTCGATCGGTCTCGAGTCCGAGGTTCTGAACCTGACGTATCAGGGAGATGTCAGCAACGGCGCGCCGGCGCGGATCGACGGTGAAATCGATCTCGACGTGCCCTCGATCCGCGAGTTGGCGGCCTGGACCGGCACGCCGATCGCCATGGAAGGAAACGGCCTGGGACCCCTGAAGATCAAGGGCAAGGTGGCGGCCACCCCGGCGAAAGCCGCCTTCACCGAGGCAAAAATTGCCCTCGACGACATCAACGCCGAAGGTGAGCTCACCGCGGACATCTCCGGCGCAAAGCCTTACCTCAAGGGCCGCCTCGATGTGGACCGGATCGACCTGAATGTCTATATGCCGCCGTCAGCGGAGACTCAGCCAGGTGCCTCGGGCACATCGAGCGCACCCTCGTCGTCAGGTGACGGTCAGAAAGCGGCGCCGGCGGAGTGGAGCGACGAGCCCATCGACCTGTCCGCCTTGAAGCTCGTCAATGTCGATTTCGCTCTCAGCGTCGGTGAGATCCTGGCGCAAGAGGTCAAGATCGGACGCAGCGCCCTGGTCGCGGCCCTGAAGGACGGCCTCCTGGTCCTCGATCTCAACGAGCTCGACCTCTACGACGGCTCCGGCAAGGGGAAGGTGACGGTGGACGCGCGCGGCAAGGTGCCAACGGTGGAGAAGGTCTTCGCTATGGAAGGGATCCAGGCGCAACCGCTGCTGACCGACGCCGCCGGATTCGAGCGTCTGGAAGGGACCGGCACGATGAATATTTCCGTTGTCGCCAAGGGCAACAGCCAGCGCGAGATGGTGCAAAGCCTGAATGGCAGCGGCGCCTTCAAGTTCGTCGACGGCGCGGTGCGAGGTCTCAACCTGGCGGCCATGGTACGCAATGTCGGAACGGCATTTTTAGACAAAGGCGCGGCGGAAACACAAAAGACCGACTTCGCGGAGCTGTCCGGGACCTTCACGATCAACAACGGCGTTATCCGCAACGACGACCTGATTCTGCGGAACCCGCTGCTCCGGGTCACCGGTGCCGGCAGTGCCGATGCGCCCAAGCGAACCGTCAACTACCGCATCGAGCCCAAATTCGTCGGCAGCCTGGAGGGGCAGGGCGCGGCAAGCGAGGCGCAGGGCGTGGCCGTGCCGGTCATCGTCGAAGGGCCCTGGGACAACGTGACATACCGGCCCGATCTTGCCGGCATGATCACGGATATTGCCAAGGATCCGACCAAGGCGCTGGAGGGCGCCAAGGATACGCTCAAGCAACTCAAGGGTGGTGCCGGCGGACTGCTCGGCGGCGGTGATGCCACCGCGCCGGCGGACGGCACCGAGAGCGGCGGCGGCACCGTGCCCGATCCGGGCAAGGCACTGAAGAAGCTGTTCGGCAACTAACGGCGCGCTGCCACTCAAGGCCGCTAGAGTCCTGGCGCGCATGGACATGGGAATTGGAGTGTTTCATTTGCCGGCTTGACCGGCTTGCTACCCGCCATTTTATGATATCGCGGGATCAACGGAGAAGGGAGACTTAGGATATGCGTTCCATTCGAGTATTAGGGGCCATGCTGGCCATTGCCGTCCTCAGCGGTTGCGCTGTGGCCGGCTCCGGCTACGACATTGCCAAGATGCGGGCCGCGCAGCCCACGGGCAGCGCCTTCACGAAGGCCCTGACGGAAGAATACCGTAAACTGACCATCTTCGAAGCGGATGACATGTACGACTGGCGCGATGCCGACTTCTTTGCGCGCAAGGGCCTGCGGGCCGCCGCGGGCGAAGTGGTGGAGCCGGATGCGATCGCCTCGCGCGATCTGCCGGCCGACAAGGTCGGCGAGCTGACCGGAGCACGGGCCGAGTTGATGCAACTCCTCGGCGCCGGCGCGCGCGACAAGGCGCCGCAAGAAGCGGCGGCGGCCCAGGCCGCGTTCGATTGCTGGATGGAACAGCAGGAAGAGAACTTCCAGGCGGACCACATCGCGGCCTGCCGCGAGAGGTTCTACACGGCCATGGACAAGCTGCGCGCCGCCATGAAGCCGCCCGCCAAGGCCGAGCCCGCACCGGCCCCGGCGCCCGCCATGGCGCCGAAGCCCTTCGTCGTCTTCTTCGGGTTCGACAAGACCGACATCACCGCGGCCGCGGCGAAAACGATCGACGATGCGGTGGCCACCGCCAAGAAGATCAAGGCGACCGATTTCTCGGTCACCGGCCATGCGGACCGCGCCGGATCCGAGGATTACAACTCGGATCTGTCCCTGCGTCGGGCCAATGCCGTACGCGCTGCCCTGGTGGCACGCGGTATCGTCGGCGCCCGGGTCAGCGTTGCCGGCCGCGGCGAGGCCGAACCGGCCGTTCCCACCGCCGACGGCGTGAAAGAACAGGCCAACCGTCGGGTGCAGATCATAGTCCTGCAATAGGGCTGATCTGAAACAACAATAGCCGACGGCGCCGCGAACATCGCGGCGCCGTTTCGCTTTTCAGCGGTCAGCTATCGCCCGGCAACCGCATGATGAAGGGGTTTGGGGTGTCCTCGGCCGTGCTGATCCAGACGCATTTTGTCTGCAGGTAATCATAGATCGCGTCCTGCCCGTTCTCGCGGCCCAGGCCCGAACGCTTATAGCCGCCGAACGGCGACATATAGCTGACCGCCCGATAGGTGTTCACCCAGATGGTTCCGGCGCGCAGACGCTCGGCCATGGTGATCGCCCGGCGGATGCTTTGCGTCCACACGCCGGCCGCCAGCCCATAGACGATATCATTGCCGATCTCGACCGCCTCTTCCTCGTCGCGGAAGGGGATGATGGACAGGACCGGGCCGAAGACCTCTTCCTGGGCGATGCGCATGTCGTTGCGCACCCCGGTGAAGATGGTCGGCTCGACGAACCAGCCGTCGCCGCATTCCGGCCGCCGGGCGCGGCCGCCGCCGAGAACGCATTCGGCGCCTTCGCCCTTGGCCACGTCGATGTAGCCGAGGATCTTCTCCATCTGAGGGATGGTCGTCACCGGCCCGACCTGGGTGTCGAGCGAGCTGGGGTCGCCCATGCGCGCCGTCTTGGCGAAAGAGACCAGGCGGTCGACGAACTGATTGTGGATCGATTCCTGCACCAACAGTCGCGAACCGGCGATACAGGTCTGGCCCGTTGCCGCGAAGATGCCGGAGACGGCGCCCTTGACCGCGTTGTCCAGATTGGCGTCGTCGAAGACGATGTTCGGCGATTTGCCGCCCAGCTCCAGGCTGACCCGCTTCATGCCGCGGGCCGCGGTCTCGTACACTTTCTGGCCGGTCATCTCGCCGCCGGTGAAGGCGACCTTCGCCACGTCGGGATGCGAGACCAAAGCATCGCCCACCTCGGCGCCGAAACCGGTGATCACGTTGACGACACCGGGCGGGAAACCGGCCTCTTCCACCAGCTTGACGAATTCGAGGGCCGAGGCGGAGGTGAATTCCGACGGCTTCAGCACGACCGTGTTGCCGGCCGCCAACGCCGGCGCCAATTTCCATGTCGCCAGCAGAAGCGGCGAGTTCCACGCGGTGATGGCGGCCACGACACCGAGCGGCTCATAGCGCGTGTAATTGAAGGTCTCCGGCTTGTCGATGGGAATAACCGCACCCTCGACCTTGTCTGCAAGCCCGCCAAAGTAGTAATACCATTGGGGTATGTATCGGAGTTGGGCTGCCATCTCGGCCAAAAGCTTGCCGTTGTCCTGGACCTCGGTCTCGGCCAGGTCTTGCGCCCGTTCGGCAACCAGGTCGCCGAGACGGCGCAGCAGAGCGCCGCGCTGCGAGGCATGCAGCCGCGGCCACTCGCCGCGGGTGAACGCCGTGGCGGCCGCTTTGACGGCGCGGTCCACGTCCTCGCCGTTGCCGCGGGGGAAGCGCGCCCACACCTTGCCCGTATATGGATTGTAGGACTCGAACCACTGGCCCGAGACCGATTCGCACGACTTCCCCTCAATGTACATCCGGTACGTTTTGATCTCGCTCATGCGACTCTCCCAACCCTCGACGTTCAACACTTAGCACCCTGTATATCATGAGTTTTGGTGATTTGAGATGCCTACCAGTACAGTATCCACGAACCTAAAATCTCCCTTCCGTTGGGCTCAAAAGGAGGATTGTTACCGCATTGCCGAGCTCGTCCAGATGTCGTCGGGCGGCGTGATCGACTACGTCTGGAACTCGCTTGCGGATTCGGGCATGACCCTGTTGGAGGTTGGCGAGCAGCGCCTCGCGCGTGACGACACGGACCTATCCTATCGAAACAGCGTGGTCGTCGACGTCGACGGGGAGGTGGCCGGAGTCCTGATCTCGTTCACCGAAGTGAATGCGCGCACCGATTACACGCTGCCGCCGGCAGCGGCAAAGAACCATGCGACGGTCTTGGCGCCCTATCTGGATATGGAAGTGACCGGCAGCTATCATATTTGCGAGATCGCCTTGCTGCCCCAGTATCAAAACCAGGGCTTGGGCAACCGCTTCTTCGAGATCGCAAAGGTCTTCGCGCGCGAGCGCGGTTGTGCCGAGCTAAGCCTGCAAGTCTTCGAGCAGAACGTGGGGGCCGTGCGCTTCTATGAGCGCCTTGGCTGCCGGGAGATCGACCGGCGCGCCGTAGTGCCGCACGAGTTGATACGCTATACCGGCGACGTCCTGCTGATGACCGCGCCTGTAGCCGTGGGGGCGTTGGCCCGCTAAAGTCGGCGGCATGAAAACGCATGCTCGTGTGGCGGTAATCGGCGGTGGCGTCGTCGGTTGCAGCATCCTGTATCACCTGACCAAGCTAGGCTGGCGGGACGTGGTCCTGCTGGAACGCTCCGAGCTCACGTCGGGCTCCACGTGGCATGCCGCCGGCGGCGTCCACACCCTCAATAGCGATCCCAACGTCGCCAAGCTACAGGACTACACGATCCGTCTGTACCGCGAAATCGAAGAGATATCCGGCCAGTCCTGCGGCGCCCACCTGACCGGCGGCCTTTTGCTGGCGGGGACGCCCGAGCGCCTGGATTTCCTCAAGACGACGCGGGCCCGCGGCCGCTACCTGGGGCTGGAGAGCGAACTGATCTCGGTCGCCGAGGCAAAAGCCCTGCATCCCTTGATCGACGAACGGCACTTCACGGGGGCCCTGTTCGATCCCTGCGAAGGGCATGTCGATCCGTCCGGTGTCACCCACGCCTATGCCAAGGCGGCGCGCCTGGGCGGCGCCGAGATCTACCGCTTCACGCCGGTGACCGGCATGCGGGCAAGATCCGGCGGCGGCTGGCACCTGGACACGCCGAAAGGCCGCATCGAGGCCGAGATCGTCGTCAATGCCGGCGGCCTGTGGGCGCGCGAGGTCGGCCGCATGGTCGGCATCGAGCTGCCGGTGCAGGCGATGGAGCATCAATACCTGGTTACCGATTCGGTCCCCGAGGTGGCGGCGCGCGACACGGAGCTGCCCCATTGCATCGACTTCGAGGCCGAGGTCTACATGCGCCAGGAAGGCGAGGGGATGGTGCTGGGCACCTACGAGCAGGCCTGTCGCCCGTGGGCCGAACGCACCACCCCCGCAGACTTCGGACACGAGCTGCTGACGCCGGATCTGGACCGCATCGCCCCCAGCCTGGAAGTCGCCTTCGAGCATTTTCCGGCGCTGGCCGAGGCCGGCATCAAGCGCGTCATCAACGGCCCCTTCACCTTCGCCCCCGACGGCAACCCGCTGGTCGGCCCGGTCCCAGGCCTGCGCGACTACTATGTGGCCTGCGGCGTCATGGCCGGCTTTTCGCAAGGCGGCGGCGTCGGCCTGATGCTGGCCAACTGGATCGTCGAGGGCGATCCCGGATCGGATATCTTCGCCATGGATGTCGCCCGCTTTGGCGACTACGCCACGCCTGCCTACACGCGGGCGAAGGTGCGCGAGAACTACACGCGCCGCTTTTCCATCATCTATCCGAACGAGGATCTACCGGCGGCGCGGCCCTTGCGCACGACTCCGGTCTATGACCGCCTGAAGGCGGCGGGGGCGGTGTTCGGCGCCGCCTACGGGTTGGAGCATGCGCTGTGGTTCGCGCCGTCGAATACGGTGGCGGCGGAAACGCCGACCTACCGCCGCTCCAACGCGTTCGCCGCCGTCGGCGAGGAATGCCGGGCGGTCCGCAACGCGGTCGGTCTGCTGGAAATCGCCAACTTCGCCAAGTACGAGGTGACAGGTCCGGCCGCGGAAGGCTGGCTCGACCGGTTGCTGGCGGGGCGATTGCCGCCACTGGGTCGCCTGGCTCTGTCGCCCATGCTCAATCCGAAGGGGCGGCTGATGGGCGATTTCACGGTCGCCCGTCTGGGCGCGGATCGGTTTCACATTTTCGGCTCCGGTATCGCCGAGGCGTTCCACAGGCGCTGGTTTGCGGCGCATCTGCCGGAGATGGGTGTCGCATTGCGGAGCATCACGTCGGCCTTGGGCGGCTTTGCCATCGCCGGCCCGAAATCGCGCGAGGTGCTGGCGCGGGTGTGCGGCGAGGAGATGTCGGCAAACGCCTTTCCTTTCCGCAGCGTCCGCGAGATGGACGTCGGCCTGGTGCCGGCCCTGGTGGCGCGCATCTCCTTCACCGGCGAGCTGGGGTATGAAATCTATGCGCCGCTCGATGCCCAGGTCGCCTTGTACGAGGCCCTCATCGAGGCCGGGGCCGATCTGGGCCTGCGGCACTTCGGCGGCCGCGCCCTCAATTCCCTGCGCCTGGAAAAGGGCTTCGGCGCCTGGACCCGCGAATACACCCCCGACGTCACCCCCGCCGAGGCCGGCTTAATGCCCTTCGTTGACCTCCAGAAGCCGGACTTCATCGGCCGCGCCGCCGTCGCCGACGGGGCGGCGAAGCTCGGGCGCGTGACCCTGGTGGTCGATGCGGATGATGCGGACGCCTGGTCCGACGAGCCGGTCCTGCACGACGACAAGGTCGTTGGCTTTGTCACCTCCGGCGGCTACGGCCACTGCGTCGAGAAAAGCATCGCTCTGGCGTATGTGCCGCCGGAGCTCGCCAAACCGGACCTGAAATTTGAGGTCGAAATCCTCGGCGAGATGCGCCCGGCCCGCTCGGCCGCCGCCGCCCTCTACGATCCGACGGGAAGCCGAATGCGGGGCTAGCGCGGCGGGCCCGACAAAGAAGCAATTTGTCCTGAAATCGTAATCGGCTGACAATCGGCCCCTCTCAACAACTCCGGTGTCCCACCATGTCGGTTCGCAATCTGGAACATCTGTTTCGTCCGCGCTCGATTGCGCTGATCGGGGCGAGCAAGCGGCCTGGCTCGGTCGGGTCCGTGCTGGCGCGCAACCTGTTCCGCGCCGGCTTCGACGGGCCGATCATGCCGGTCAGCCCGAAGCACGCGCATATCCAAAGCGTTCCGGCCTATTCGAGCGTCCAGGCCCTGCCCGAGCCCCCCGACCTGGCGGTCATCGCCACGCCGCCGGCAACCGTGCCCGGCTTGATCGGCGAGCTGGGGGCCATCGGGACCAAGGCGGCGATCGTGATCACCGCCGGCTTCGGCGAAGGCGGGCGGCAGGAGGGCCTGGCCCTGCAGGACGCCATGCTCAAGGCGGCGCGCCCGCACCTGCTGCGCATCGTCGGGCCGAACTGCCTGGGTGTCATGGTCCCGCGCCAGGGGCTTAATGCGGGTTTCGCCGGGATCGAACCCGGTCCGGGGCGCCTGGCCTTCGTGGCTCAATCGGGCGCCGTCGTCACCGCCGTGGTCGATTGGGCGAGCGAGCGCGGCATCGGCTTCTCACATCTGGTGTCGCTCGGCGACATGAGCGACGTCGATTTTGGCGACATGCTCGACTACCTGGCGAACGATCCCGAAGCCCGGGCCATCCTGCTCTACATCGAGGCCGTCACCCATGCGCGTAAATTCATGTCCGCGGCGCGCGCCGCGGCGCGCTCGAAGCCGGTGATCGTGGTCAAGGCCGGGCGCCGGCCGGAAGGCGCCAAGGCCGCCGCGTCGCACACCGGGGCGCTGGCCGGGTCGGACGAGGTCTACGACGCGGCCATTCGCCGCGCCGGCATGCTGCGGGTCTTCAGCCTCGAGGAACTGTTCGACGC
Source organism: Kiloniellaceae bacterium (assembly GCA_021776215.1). GTDB lineage: Bacteria > Pseudomonadota > Alphaproteobacteria > Kiloniellales > J153 > JAJFGI01. Next base: position 15,320 of record JAJFGI010000432.1, read on the forward strand.
GGTCGAGACCTTGGCGGCGATAACGCCGCCGCGCGGCGACCGCCTGATGATCCTGACCAACGGAGGCGGCATCGGGGTCATGGCGGTGGATGCCTTGATCGAGGCCGGCGGCCGATTGGCGGACCTGAGCAGCGACTCCCTCGCCAAGCTGAACCAGGTCCTGCCCGAGACATGGTCCCATGGCAACCCGATCGATATCATCGGCGATGCCGACGCGGAGCGCTATGGCAAGGCCTTGTCCGTGCTTTTCGAGGAGCCGTCGGCGGACGCTATCCTGGTGCTGAACTGCCCGACCGCCATTGTCTCGAGCACCGATGTCGCGCAAACGGTCATTGAGACTCGCGGGACACGACGCGACCCGCCCGTGCTGACCAGTTGGGTCGGTGGCACATCCGTGCGCGAGGGCCGCGCCTTATTTTCGCGCTCGGCGATCCCGTCCTATGACACGCCGAGCGACGCCGTGCGCGCCTTCATGCATCTGGTGAATTATCGGCACAATCAAATCACCCTGATGGAGACGCCCGCCTCGCTGCCGGAGATCTTCCATCCCGATCAGCAGCGGGCCAGCGATGTGATCGCCGGCGCCCTGGCGGCAGAGCGGCCCTGGCTGGACGCGGCCGAAGTCAGGGACGTCCTGACGGCGTATGACATTCCGACCACGGGCGGTGAGACGGCGACCGACCCGGCCGCCGCCGCCGCCGTGGCCGCCCGCCTCGACGGACCGGTCGCCGTGAAGATCGTCTCACCGGATATCCTTCACAAGAGCGACGTGGGCGGCGTGGTCCTCGATCTCGACGGACCGTCGGCGGTCGAGATCGCCGCCAAGGCAATGGGTGAGCGTATCGCGCGGCTTCACCCGGGGGCGCGGATCGAGGGCTTCCGCGTCGAACCGATGATCCAAACGCGCGACTCACAGGAGTTGATCGTCGGCGTCGCGGACGACGTATTGTTCGGCCCGACGATTCTTTTCGGTCAGGGTGGCACCGCGGTCGAGGTGATCGCGGATCGGGCACTCGCCTTGCCGCCGCTCAACATGAGACTGGCCCGCGAGATGATCGCCCGGACCCGCATCTTCCGTGTCCTGGAAGGGTATCGTGGCCTGCCGCCGGCCGATCTGGACGCCATTGCGCTTACCCTCATAAAGGTGTCGCAGATGGTCATCGATTTACCGGGCCTGGTCGAACTCGATATCAATCCTTTGCTTGCCAGCCCGGCTGGCGTGGTCGCCCTGGATGCGCGAATCAAGGTTGCGCCCGGTCGGGCACCCGCGGCCGACCGCTTGGCGATCCGGCCCTATCCCAAAGAGCTCGAGGAAAAAATTACGACCGAGGATGGCCGGACGTTGCTGCTGCGCCCGGTGGTCCCGGAAGACGAGCCCTCGCTGCATGCCGGTTTCGCCAAGTTGACGCCGGAGGAGGTTCGACTGCGCTTCTTCATGCCCTTGAAGACGCTGTCGCACGTTGTCGCGGCGCGTTTCACCCAGATTGACTATGACCGCGAGATGGGGTTGATCCTCACCGACCCCGGCGTTCCTGGAAAGACCGAGATCTATGGTGTGGTGCGTATCATCGCGGATCCCGACAACCAGCGGGCCGAATACGCTATCATCGTGCGCAAGGACCTAACCGGTCAGGGCCTGGGGCGGCTGCTGATGCAGCGAATCCTCGACCACGCCCGGCGGCGCGGCATTAAAGAGATCTACGGCGACGTGCTGCGCGACAACACCCGGATGCTCGGTTTGTGCCGAGAGCTCGGTTTCGATATTGCGCCGGCGGAGGCGGAGCCGGACATCGCCCATGTCTCGCTGGCGCTCTAAGCTTGCCCGAACGCCAGGCTTAACGGACGCCGCCCGATCCGGTGCCACGACTTCCACGGCGAAAGGTTCGCACGGCATAGTTCGGCGTTTAGCGAATTGTTATGTATCGACAGCGCGCGCCGATGGGTGCTTTCTGTGCGGCGGTACCATCGTGCCGGAGTGGACATGAGCGCGCCCGCCGACAAGGCTCCCAATCTCGCATTTGAGATTTTGCTTCTCGGTGTCCTCGCTTTGCTATGGGGATCGTCATATCTGTTCATCAAGGTGGCGGTGGAGAGCCTCCCGCCGTTCACCCTGATCGCCATGCGTGTCGCCATCGCGGGGCTATTTCTATTAGCGGTCATGTGGGGGCAGGGCGCCCGGCTGCCGGCGGACGGCAAGACATGGCGCTTGTTGCTGGTGCAGGCCTTCTTCACCAGCATCGCGCCGTGGACCATGGTCGCCTGGGGTCAGCAGTATGTGGACAGCGCCCTGGCGGGCGTTCTGAACTCGACATCGCCCATTTTCGTTTTCTTCATCACGTTTTTTTTCGTCCGGCAGGAGGCCGTGAGTGGACGAAAACTGGCCGGCGCCCTGCTGGGTATTGCAGGTGTCCTCCTGATCGTGGGAGTCGACGCGCTGCGCGGACTTGGACAGGAGGTTGCCGCGCAACTAGCGGTTCTTCTGGCGGCGCTACTGTATGGCGTGGCCGCTATCCATGGCCGGCGGTTTTCTCACCTCTCCCCGACTGTTACCGCGGCGGGAACGATGATTTGTGCCACCGCGGTCCTCGTCCCGTTGAGCGTGCTGGTCGACCGGCCGTGGACGCTCAGTCCGTCGTCCTTGTCTTTGCTGTCAGCGGCGGCCCTCGCAATCTTTTGCACAGGAGGCGCGCTTCTTATCTACTTCAGGCTTGTCCGGACGCTCGGATCGATGGGCGTTGCCAGCCAAGCTTATCTGCGCGCGGGCGTGAGCGTGTTGCTGGGTATGATCGTACTTGGCGAACAGGTTACAGTCGTCGTCGGCCTAGGCCTGCTCGCAGCCATTATGGGTGTCGCGGCAATCAACATGCCGACCCGCCGCCGCTAGCCACGGCCCTGCCTCGAGTCCGACCGGCCGGCGGCCGTTATCCGGTAAAGTGCGGCTGAAAGCCACGTACTTTTTTGCTTACAATTCGTTTCGACGCTTCTTTCGCATGCCCTATGATCGCCGTCCGGGCTTGCTGGAGAAAGAAACATGGTTTCG
>JAJFGI010000433.1 GCA_021776215.1 Kiloniellaceae bacterium
GCCGCTGGTGCCTCGAACCAGGCTCATCCGATTTGGGCTCTTCCGGCCCGCGGGCGCCCGCGCAAGAGCCGGCCAGCATAAGGCTAAAGGCCTCAAAAGCCGCACCGACGATCTCCCGTCGTCACGTGCTTCCTTCCGTATCACCCAGCCCGTGTTCCCCGCCTGTTCCCGGCATCAAAATATCCCCAATTTTTATATGGGATAATTGTTACGGGCGCGCGCCATCGCGCATTGGCAACGATCTGCCGGGTTGTCAGGCGCAGTAAAAGCGTGACTTGGAGCGGCGGAGGAAATGGAGGCCCGGGCCGGAATCGAACCGACGTACGGGGCTTTGCAGGCCCCTGCATAACCACTCTGCCACCGGGCCGGGAGGGTGCTAGATCAGTAGCGCGTCCAACGCATAAGTCAAGAATTCTGACGTATTCAAGCCGGGCCCTGGCGAGTGGGTTCGGCCGCAAGCCAAGACGAATATTGCCGCCCGGACACGATTCTGCTACCGAACGCCGCGTACGCTGCCGCGGCCAGGCAGTTAGGCCAGGCAGTTAAGATAGAAGGACCAATCCGAGAGATGTCGATGGATCACTCCCGCGGCGCCCGGGTGCGGCTGGGCTTGGCGAATACGGCGCTTGTGCTGGTTTCCCTGGTGGTCACGGGCCTGCTCATCTTTGTCGCCGGCGAAGCCTACTTTCGCATCAAGTTCGGCGATGCGATCGACGCCGCCGAAACGAGCTGGTACGAGTTCGATGAGCGGCGGGGCTGGCGGCTGAAGCCGGGAGAGTACGCGAGTTTCAGCTTCGGTTCGCATCGCGCCGTCGAGGTCTCGATCAACGATTGGGGCCTGCGCGACCGGGCCCTGACGGCCGACGTGCCCGCGGGCAAGGAACGCATCAGTATCATCGGCGATTCATTCGTGTTCTCGGAAGCCCTGAACGCGCCGAACCGCTTCACCGACAAATTACAGAACCTTGCGGGCCCAGGGTACGAGATCGTCAATATTTCCGTTCCGGGATACGGGACCGGGCAGCAGATTCGGATGCTTGAAGACCTGGTGTCCAGGGGCTTTCAAGTCGGCAGCAAGGTCATCCTGGTGTTCTTCACGAATGATATTCAGGACAACCTGGGCCTCAGCTACTCCTCGCTCAAGCCGGATTCCTCCAAGCCAAGCTTCCGGGTCGATCAGGCGGGAAATCTGCAAAGCATCAATCCCAAAGAGAACACGAAAGGCCGCGGCGGTAAGAATATTTGGAAACGGTCGCTTTTCTTTAACTTTTTGAAGCGCCGTATAGAGGTGGCGGCCACGCGGTTTCCCGCGATCTTCGTGGCGCTCGATACGGTGGGCCTGGCGCCCAACGTGCCGCGCACGCCCGGAATCGTCGCCGGCTGGTATGGGTCCGGCTGGGAAGAGCGCTGGTCGGCCACGCAAGACGTTCTTGGTTATGTCGCGAATTATGTAAGGACTCAGCTGCCAGGGACGGAATTGCAGATCGCTTTCGTACCGTCGCCGCTGCAAGTCGAGGACGTATTCCAAGTGATGATCACCCGAAATCTGGACCAGGATTCGCGTTATCCGGAGTTTTTCAGGGACATGGACCGGCCGCAAAGAATGCTGGCCGCCTTCGCCGCCGAGCGGGGTATTCCCTTTATCGACATGACAGCGCCCCTTCGCGAGGCGACGGGCACGTACTTTCCGTCCGAGGGACACTTGAGCGAGCTTGGCTCGGACATAGCGGCGCGGGTCCTCTATCAAGATGTGATCGGGGGCCAATGAGCATGCGCGCGCATGATTTGCAGCGACCGACCCGGCGGGGACGGCCGTGAAGAGGCCGGCGGCAACCCACGAGCGGCTGGCCCGCGAGGAGAACGTCCAGGGGTCGTCCAACCGGTCGTTTGGCCTGGTGTTTGCCGCGGTCTTCGCCATCATCGGGCTATGGCCGCTGTTGGGCGACGGCGGCGTGCGGATTTGGTCGCTCGCCATTTCCCTGGCGTTTCTGGTGGTGGCGCTGCTGCGGCCGGTGCTGCTGGCGCCGCTCAACCGGCTTTGGACCCGCTTCGGCCTGCTTCTGCATCACGTCGTTAACCCGATTATCATGGGGTTGCTGTTCTATCTGGTGGTCACGCCGACGGGTCTGGTGATGCGTGCGCTGGGCAAGGACCTGCTGCGGCTGCGCTTCGACCGGCAGGCGAAAAGCTATTGGATTGAGCGGCAGCCGCCCGGCCCGGCGCCGGAGTCTATGAAAGATCAGTTCTGAGGGTCCCATGAGTTTCGTAGCAGAGTTATGGCGTTTCATCCGCGTCCGGAAGAAATTCTGGCTGTTGCCGATCATCATCATGATGTTTCTGCTGGGTGGCCTGCTGATTCTCTCGCAGGGCAGCGCCATCGCGCCATTCATCTACACAATCTTCTGACGGGATGGCGCGGCGGTGAGAATTCTGGGCGTTTCCGCTTTCTACCACGATAGTGCCGCGGCGCTGATCGAGGACGGCCGCATTGTCGCGGCCGCCCAAGAGGAGCGATTCACGCGCAAGAAGCATGACGCGAACTTCCCCGTAAAGGCCATCGAGTACTGTCTCGAGGAGGGCAAGACCGACCTGAGTGGCGTCGACTATGTGGCCTTCTATG
>JAJFGI010000434.1 GCA_021776215.1 Kiloniellaceae bacterium
ACCGTGGCCAGGTTGCGCGCGTCCGAGCCCGCGCCCGGTTCGGTGATCGCCAGGCAATCGATGCGCTCGCCGGCCACGCACGGCAGCAGGTAGCGTTGCTTCTGCTCGTCGTTGCCGGCGCAAAGAATGTTGGACGGCCGCCCCCACCAGACGGTCAGCGCCATGGCGGCACGGCCCAGCTCCCGCTCGAGAAGCGTGAAGGTCAGATGATCCAGGCCGCCGCCGCCGTGTTCCACCGGGATGTTCGGGGCGTAGAAGCCGAGCGCCTTGACCTTGGCCTGGATCTCGCGGCCGAGATCGGGCGGCACCGCGCCGCTACGCTCCACCTCAGCCTCAAGCGGGTAAAGCTCGTTCTCGACGAAGGCGCGCACGGTTTCGACGACCAACTGCTGCTCGTGGCTGAGGGCGAAATCCATGATCCTATCTCCGGGGCGCGCCGACGAAACGGCCGGCGCCATCCGGCGTGGGCAGAGCCGCATGGGCCGCGGCGATGCGTTGCAGGCGCGCCAGGATAGGCGCCTCCGCCGGCACGGTGCGCCCCGCCTTGATATCCACGTGCAGCAGCATCTGCTCAGCCGTCGCCAGCACCACGTCCTCGCGCGTGGCCGTCAGGTGATGAAAGATGTGCAGCCTCTTGTCGTCCACCGCCAGGATCTGCGTCGTGGTGTGAAACGGCTCGGCGGCGCCGACCTCGCGCAGGTTCATGATGTGCGTCTCCACGGTGTAGTAGCTCTTGCCTGCCGCATGATAGTCGGCATCGATGCCGACGTAGCGGAACAGCGCATCCGAGGAATCGCCGAAGACCTGGAGATAGCGGCTTTCGGTCATGTGTCCGTTGTAGTCGATCCAGTCGGGCGCGACACGGCCCCGGTGCAGGGCCAGCGGTTGCGACACATCGTCGCCATTGCCCATGACTCGACGGTGCGCGGTTTCATATAGCTTTTCCTCGTGCGCGTTGAGAGTAGCACCGGCGCCGTAGTTGCGGCTGCGCAACCCCTGCAGGACGGCAACCAGGCAATCGTCGCGCAGGCGCTCCAAGTCGCGAATCGAAGTGCCGGCGGCTTGCGCGTCCGATTGGCCGGCGATGCGCTCGATCAGCGCGTCGGTCAGCTCCGGCGCTTCCAGCTTAGTCCACGGCAAACGCAAGGCCGGGCCGAACTGGGCGAGGAAATGGCGCATACCCGCCTCGCCGCCGGCCAGGCGATAGGTCAGGAACGTGCCCATGAACGACCAGCGCAGGCCGGCGCCATAGCGGATCGCATCGTCGATCTCGGTCGTGGTGGCGACGCCGTCGTTGACCAGCCACAACCCCTCGCGCCAGACCGCTTCGAGCAGGCGGTCGGCGATAAAGCCGTCGATCTCCTGGCGCACGTGCAAAGGGTGCATGCCGATCGACCGGTAGAATGCGATCGCTTGCTCGATGGTCCCCGGCGATGTCGTCGCACCGCCGCAGACCTCCACCAGCGGCAACAGATAGACCGGGTTGAAAGGATGGCCGACGACGAAGCGCTCGGGCCCGGCCATGTCCGCCTGCAGACGGCTGGGCAGCAGGCCGGAGGTGGACGAGGCGATCACCGCATCCCGCCGCGCCGCACGGCTGGCCGCCGCGAGAAGGTCCCGCTTCAGCTCTTCCCGCTCGGGCAGACTTTCCTGCACGAAGTCGGTTTCGGCGACCGCTTCCTCTAGGGTCGGGACCACATGTATTGCAGCCGATTCGTGCAGCGGTGCCAGGGTCAACTTTGCCATGGCGCGCCGCGCGTTCTCCAGGACCGTGTCGATCTTGCGTTTCGCCTCCGGGTCCGGGTCGAAAACCCGCACCTCGATGCCGTTGAGGGCCAGGCGCGCCGCCCAACCGGCGCCAATGACACCGCCGCCGATCAGACCGACTGCTTTCACCTGCGCCATGGTATCGTCCGTCAGCCGCGCTTGACGAGTTTGAGTTTCTCGCGCACCGCGTCGGGGCCGAGGATGCGCACGTTCATCGCCTGCAGGATGGTCACCGCCCGCTCGACCAACTCGCCGTTCGAGGCGAAGACGCCCTTCTCCAGATGCAGGTTGTCTTCGAGCCCGACGCGCACGTTGCCGCCGGCGAGAACCGCCATGGCCACGTAGGGGAGCTGCCGGCGGCCGATGGAAAAGGCGCTGAAAATGGCGCCCTTCGGCAGTTGGTTCACAAGGGCGAGCAAGGTCGTCGGATCATCCGGCGCACCGTAGGGGATACCCATGCACAACTGGATCAGAATGGGATCGTCGAGCAGCTCCTCGCGCACCAGCTGATTGACGAAAGAGAGATGGCCGGTATCGAAGACCTCCAGCTCCGGCCGCACGCCTAGCTCGCGCACGCGCTTGGCCATGGTGCGCAGCATGGACGGTGTATTGGTCATCACATAATCGCCGGCAGCGAAGTTCATGGTGCCGCAGTCGAGGGTGCAGATCTCTGGCAGCAACGCTTCCACATGCGCCAGACGCTCGAGCGGGCCGGCCATGTCGGTGCCCACCGGATCGAGGGGCAACGGCGACTCGTCCGGACCGAAGACTACATCGCCGCCCATCCCGGCGGTCAGATTGAGGATCACATCCACATCGGCCGAACGCACCCGGTCCACCACCTCATGGAATAACTCTGGATCGCGCGCGCCCTTGCCGGTTTGCGGATCGCGGACGTGAATGTGCGCGATCGCGGCGCCGGCCCCGGCTGCCTCGATGGCGGCGGCGGCGATATCCTTGGGCGCCACCGGCATGGCCGGATGCTTGCCCACCGTATCCCCGGCGCCGGTCACCGCGCAGGTGATGAAAACCTCCCAGTTCACAGGACCTACCTTTTTGCCTTGCTTGCTCGGCGCCGATCATCGGACGTTTTCCGCATCACGTCACCCCATCTCGTCGCCCCATCTCGTCACTGGCGCCAACTTCGGCTAGGTTTCGTCGGCGCGCCGGTACCGCCGCAGTCGATTGAGGATAACGGACATGGG
>JAJFGI010000435.1 GCA_021776215.1 Kiloniellaceae bacterium
AGCCACTATGTTGCAAAGGCCAAGTGCCCCCTGGTCGATTACCCCGGGCTATTTGTCAGAACACCGATCTTGATTTTTTCTTGTCGCCCCAAGGGCCTCCCATTTCCTCCACCCTGGAATTCAATCACAAAGGCAGTCCAATTGTCTTTCATCAAACTAAAGGATTTTTTTTCCAGGAGTGTACAAAGCGGCGTTTGGTCGGAGGCAGCAACCAAGCGTCCCGGCGTTCCCCGAACACGGTGGGGAGTCAGCGCGTCGGGCGATTTCGGACGACTCGTCAAGATCCTCGAACGTCGCCTGTCCGGAGGATACGTTCCTAGGGAGTGCGCCGGCTAAAGGTTTCGAAAACGCGCGAGTCGCGGGCGACCTTCCGGGCCTCTCGCGGGGCCACATTGAACTGTCGCCGGAAGGCCGTGCTGAAGTGGGCCTGGCTCGAAAATCCGCTGGCATACGCGATCTCGGCGATCGACCGATGCAAATCCGCGTGGTTCGTCAACATCTCGTAGCCGCGTTGCAGGCGATTTTGCATTATCCAGCGACCGGGAGTTAAGCCGACCGGTCGGAAGAGCCTGTGCACGTAGCTTGTAGAGATGCCGAACGCCTTGGCGATCGAACTTGGCGTGAGGTCAGGGTCGAGCAGGTTCTCGCCGACATACCGCTGAATGCGCTTGCGAAATTCGTTGCTACGCCGTCCGCAGACACTCTTCTCCGGCTCGACCTCCGATTCCAACATGGCGGCGACCATATCGATGATTTGGACGCCCATCTCGTTGGCCAGTTTGGGCGGTAAGACGCTGTGATGATCGGCCACCCACAGCACGAAGTCACGAATGATTCGGGCCATCACCGGATCATTGGGATAGGCGCCCGCGCAGTGGTCCTCGGCCAAGGGCAACCGCCCACACAGCATCGCCGCGGGCATTTTAACTGTCACGTTTTGAAAGGAGTCGGAACAGGAGAGCTCGTAATACTCCTTGGTCTGGACCAGCACGTAGGAGTCGGGCGGCGCAAAACCGTTGCGCCCACTCTGGTTATAATACAAGGGTTCGCGACGTGGGATGACAAGTACGAAGGCATCGTCGTCGTCGGCCGCGATTTTCTCTCGCGTGCGCAGGACACGTTGGCTGTCGGCCGAGAAATGCGTGATGCTGACATCTCCGACGACCTGCTCGACGATCTTGCCGTGAAGGCCATCGGTGTGGTCGCTGTAGACATCTACTTTGTAGTAGATGTCACTTAGAACTTCCTGCCACCACGCCAGTTGTTTGGGACTCGGCTGATTATCTGTGGTGAACACTCTCCCCATGGCAGCTACGCCTTTGTGACGATTGTGTCGGACTAACCCAACCACTTGCAAGATATCACAATATTATAGCCCATAAACGCCAGAGACGCGCAAGCGGACGCCGATCTTTGTGCGACGGGATCCTTCGAGGGAACAAAAAAAGAACGCGGCCTGTCTCCAACCCGCATGCTCTGCCAAAGCCCAGCAAGCTCTACCCTCGCCTCAGATCAGAAATTCCTTGGCAACCAGGGGGGCGTCCATAATGACAATGCACGCGTCTGAGGGCGGCCCGCAGAAAAGTGACCCCGGCGGCACTACCCGAAACGTCGTAGATAGATCCTGCACAGATCCACCGTTTGCTCCGTATAATCGACACCCATGGATTTGGCGAGGTCGGTCTCCGAGTGACTGCCGATCCAGGCGACAAGAAGCAACCGGCGCAGCATAACAAAAGTCGGGATCTCGTCCTCATCGGCCTGCGGGAGGTCGTTCACACGGCGGTACCCGGCCGTCCAATGGCGGATCAAATCTGGGACTTCGGGCAGGTGCTCGTAGAACGAAACGGGTGTGGCGGCATCGTACATGAACCACGAAAAGCCACTGTCGTCGAAATCGATGACCTTGACCTCGTCTCCGTCGACCAGAAGATTGGCGAGCCTCAGATCGCAGTGGATCAGGCCGAAGCGGTCATTCCCCTTGCCAAAGGCCTCGAGCCGCCGGTTGATCAGGTCCACCGTATGGCCAAACATGTCCAGCTTGGCGGCATCCATGCCCATGCCATCGCGCCAGCTTCCCCAATGCGGGCGGGCGCCGAGACTGGTCTCGAAGTCCCAGGTGAGGCGCTCGAAACCCGCGGGGCGCCGCCAGGTCGTTACGTGTCGGTGCATGCGCGCCGTCACCTCGCCGAGCATCTCGAAAGGTTTGCGGAGATCCTCGTTCACACCCGGCTCGATGCCGCTTTCCCACTTGAATAAAACGACATTGCGCTGGCGCGTCATGGCGGAATGCGACACCTTCTGGATCTGTTCGCCATTGCGCCCCGGTACCGGCACCGGGGTCGTCACGACGTTTTGCGCGCGAAGATCGATCAGCCAGGCAAGCTCCGAGGCGATCGCGGCATCGGAATGATATCCGTCGCGGTGTACCCGCAAGGCCCAGCTACGGCCGCTGGCGGAATCTTCCACCTTATAGGTCGCGTTTTCCGATAAATTGACCAGTTCGGCACCACATTCCGCCGGCAGGTCATACTGACGCATCGCGGCGCGGCAAAGCTCGGCCAGCGTAACTAACTGCTGCTCATGCGGGAGCGAATCGAAATCATTGCTGGACGCCGCGTTCTGGCTCATCGCTGTCCTCGGTGCGGTGGCGTGTCTTACACGCTAGCTACCAGCATCGAGGCGGACTTGACAACTGATGCTCGCGAATTGACAAGCCGTCAGTTCAAGGCTTCACGCCTCCCGACCGCCGATCGACCCCAGGATCGATTCAATCTTGTCCCGAGCCCGCTTCACATCCACGGTCTTGCCGGAGAGATAGATGCGGCCAGCCGCGCCGATCATCTGGACATCAACGAGCGTCAGCCCCGGTGCCGCCCGTTCGGCCTCGTTGGCGGCAATAGCGGCATAGAGCGCCGGCATCATTTCGCAGATCAGCAGCGTTTCCCCCGGCATGATCATGGAGGCCTGGCGATTACGGTTTATGATGACCGCATGTTGGTCCGAGATATCCTCGACAATATCGCCATAGAGGATGCGGGGCTTGAGCTGGTCGCCTTCCGTGAGGCCAATGCCGTCAAGGATCGCCTTGCCGACGTCGAGTAGTTTTCCGCGGTCGTCGCCGTGCAATTCCAAGATACCGAATTGACGTTCGACGAACAGGATGCCGGGCTCGAGATCGGGGTCGGCTTTCAAGGCAATATCTAGGACTCTTTCGATCATGAGGGCGGGCGCCACCTCCATGATCAGGGCATGCTGCCCGGCAAGGGGCGGATATCCGCGCGCACGTGTCGGCGTGCCCATGTAGGCCGCAAACTGCGGTTGCAGGTCTTCCACGGTCAGATAGACCCGCAGATCGCCATTCGCGGCCATAGGCCCAGGTCGGGCTTCCGGCGTCTTTTTTCCCGGCGCCACGCGCGGTCTCCGTCAGACGGTCTTTGTTACTTGCCGGTGGACGCGGTGAAGTGCTTGGACACGTCCCCATGCGGACGCGGTATGACATGCACGGAAACCAACGTGCCTACCTGCCCCGCCACCTCAGCCCCGGCTTCCGTCGCCGCTTTGACCGCGCCGACATCGCCGTTGATGATAACCGCCACCAGGCCGTCGCCAACTTCCTCGCGGCCAACGATGGTGACGTTCGCTGCCTTGACCATGGCATCCGCGGCGGCCAAGGCGGCCACATAGCCCTTCGTTTCGATCATTCCGATTGCGTTGCTGGACATTTGCTTCTCCTTTCAGGATCACCTATTTCGATTTTTTCGCAGGTTGGACGGGCTCGTCGATGATGCCGATGACCAGCGCATCGATCGGCGGCGGCTTACCCTGGAACCAAGCGGCGGCGACGGACCCCGTGGCCACCATGACGCGCTCGCCCTCTCCGCAACCCAGCGGATCGAAGGCGAGAAGGCGGGAACTCGACCCCTCGACGACCACCTCAAGAATGGTGCCGGTAGGGACGGCGTCGAGCCGCTTCGTCGACCAGACGCGTCCGGCAACAGTTGCGCACAACATCAGCGTTTCCTTTCGATCTTGAGGCCCAGTGTCCGGGCCCGGTCGCGTGCCAGGGGCGTGATCACGGCATCGGCCGCGAGAACCACAGCCCCGGCACCGGCGCACTTGTTGATTTTCGCCTCCGTGACGGTGCCGTCGAGGACGATGGAATTTCCGCCCGCGGCCCTCTCCGGCACGGGGGGCGTCGTTGCCGCGCCGCCAAGCGTGAACCTGTGCCGGCCCGAACGCACCCCGTTTGCCGCCGCCGGATCGCCGAGCAGCTTGACGACACGCTGGACGAAGGCGGCGAGGTCGGCATCGCTGGCGATGCGCACCGATTCCGCTTTCGCCTCGGCGACGTGCTTCGCCTGACCGCGCCGGCCCAGAGCTTCGTGCAGCACCTCGCGAACCATCGCCCTGAGTTCGCTCTCGCTCATGCCATCAACTCCAAGGCCTCGCTTGCCGCGTTGGCGGACGCGCGTACTTCGGAGTCCGAGCCGGACAGATACAGCCTCCCGGTGGCGCCGATCATGCGATAATCGACGACTTTGATATTGGCCGCCTTTTCCGCCGCGTTACAGGCCAGGATCGCATAGGCTGCGGGCTCGGTTTCGAGGACGAACAATGTTTCACCGGCTAGAATCATCGACCCCAGCTTGTTGCGATTGATGAGAAAGGCATGCAAGGGGTCTATGTGCGTGACGATCTTCGACGCCAGGATCTTCGGCCGCATCGCCTGCGCCGCCGTAACCCCCAGATCTTCGAGCACCGCCTCGGCCGCTGCCTTGACGGCGGACGTCGAACGCGAATGGAATTCCAGATAGCCGAACTGGCGCTCGACGACGAGAATGCCGCCCTGGACGTTGGCCGTCTTTAGGGCGGTGTTGGTTAGCGGCTCAATGTCGAGTCCCGGCGCGACCTCGATAATTTGCGCCGCCATGCCGGTGCGCGGGAGCGAGCCCCTGATCCAAGTACCGAGATAGCACATGGTCTGCGGCTGCAACTGGTCGATAAATATGAAAGAGCGGAGCGTCCCCATGGTTCATCTCACGCCGCGAGAACGGCGTTCAGCTCCTCGAGAATGATCTTGCGAAGCTCACGCCGCATGTCATCTGCATCCAGGCCGCCAGGCAGTGCCGAGAGGTGCGGCTGCGTCGATTCGGTCATCCGCGGCAGCGCCAGCGGGTCGAGCCCGTCGAATTTGCCGAACACCTCCGCTGCGGCCTTGTTGTAGGCGATGCGGGCGAACTGCATGAAATGTTGCGGAGTGAGATTGTCGCCGATGGACGAGCCGCCTATGAACCCAGTTCCGATGGTCATGGACGGACCGAGATTTGTCTCGAACCCCGCCGCGCCGAGCGAGCACCCGGCGTTCACCGCAACGCGCAGGGCGGGCACGGCATCGGCGAAGGCGAGAATGTTATGCTCGTTCGAGGAATGGACAGCCGCGGAATGACCTTTTCCGGCTCGGCGCATCATGGAGCGCGCCGCCGATATTGCCTCGTCGATTCCGTTGACCCGGGCAAATGCCAGGACCGGGCAGAGTTTTTCGCGCACCAGTTTTTCTTCCGGCTGCACCAGATCGACTGGCGTGACCAGGATCTTTGCGCCGTCGGCCGCGAATCCCGCCTCACGCGCGATCCACCCGGCATCCTTGCCAATAACGGCCGTATTGAAGCCGTCGCCGCGGAAGAGAAGATCGCGCACTTTTCCAACTTCTGCGGGTGTGCAGATATGCGCCTTGGCCGACTTCAGCTCGCCGAGCAACCGGTCGGCGATGGCCGCGAACGCGAGGACGGTGGACTCGTTGGTACAAAGGATCGAGTTGTCGAAGGACTTTGACTCGACGATGCGTTTCGCGGCCTGGCGAAGATCGCCGGTTCCATCTACCATCACCGGGGCGTTGCCCGGCCCGACGCCATAGGCGGGATTGCCCGAGCGATAGGCCGCCTTCACGACGGCGGGCCCACCCGTGGCAACGATGAGATCGACACGCTCGTCGGCCATGACGGATTCAATGAGCGGTATCGTCGGCTCCTCCATCACCTGGATAACGCCGTCCGGTGCCCCCGCCGCCTTCGCCGCGGCGGCCAGCGTCTGCGCGGCATCCACGCAAACCCCTTTCGCGCCCGGATGCGGGCTGATGAAGATGGCGTTGCGCGTCATCAGGGCAAGCAAAGTCTTGAAATAGAGGGTCGCGATCGGATTGGTAACCGGTATCAACGCGAAGACCACTCCCGCCGGGCGGGGCAGCTCAATGACCTTGCGGTCCGAATCGATTCGCGGCGTGACGAAATCCTCATGCCGGTAAAGCTCGGCGATGCCCTTTGAGCAGGCCTCGTTCTTCATGACCTTGTGCTCGACAACCCCGTAACCCGTCTCGCGCACGGCCCATTCGGCATAATGGCGGGCCTTGGCGTGCCCCGCGACGGCAACCGCCTCAACGATCTTCGAAATGGAAGCACGGTTCATGCGCGCCAACTTGGCGGCCGCCCAGTTGGCGCTGTCCAGCTTCATCCTCGCGGTCTCGAGTGCCGCATCAGGCACTTGCATAAGGGGGGTTCGAGCAGTCTCGGCCATGGTCTTGTTTCCCTGCCTGCTATGCGGCCTGCGGCGCCCGGTGCATAAGTTCGCGCGCGCTGGGCATCGCGGCGTCGAACCGGTCGAGGATTTCCTGACACATTTCCGCGCTCAGCAGCACGCCCGGCTTAAATTGCAGAACGCGCTTGTCGAGCGAAGAAAATATCGCCCAAACGCCGTGCTCATAAAGCGCGCGCGACACCGAAACCGCGCCTTCCGGGTGATTGAATTCGAGGCCGAGAACAACGCCCTTCTGGCGAACGCCGACAAAGATGTCGCCGTGCCGCCGCATCATTTCGCGCATGCCGTCGGCGAAGAAATTCGTTACGGACTGTACATTGGAGACGAGTTCCGGCCGTTGCAGCATCTCGAGCACCTTGCAGGCAAGAATGCAGCCCAGCTCCGCGCCGCCTGACGTGCTGATGTGGGCGGCGCCATCCTCGTTGAGCCAGTTACCGCACCTCTCGTCCACGACGGCGGCACTGATCGGATAAAGGCCACCCCCCAGCCCCTTGGCGGTCACGAAGATGTCCGGCTGAATGCCATAGGTCTGCCAGCCCCACATTTCGCCGGTACGCATCAGGCCGGTCTGCACCTCGTCGGCGATGTACATGGCACCGTATTTTTCACAGAGCCTCTTGCACGCCTGGAGATAGCCGTCTTTGGGCATCGGGAAGCCATAGGTCGCGGGGATGGTCTCCATGATGAGCGCCGCGACATCGCCGCCGCGCAGTGCGGCTTCCATGGCATCGATATCGTTGAACGGAACCTGGATGAATTCATCCGGTCGGTCGACAAGAAATATCTTCGAGAACCGCTCGTCGCCGGCCGCGACGGAGAGGCCGGAGTGGCCGTGATAACCCTTGAGGACGGACACGATCTTGCGCCGTTTGGTGGCGTAGCGCGCGCTCTTGAGCGCAATCTCGACCGCCTCCGCGCCGCCCGAGCCGAAGACGGCGTATTTCATGCCGGGCGCGGTCTTGATCAATTCCTCGGCCAGCGCGGCCCGCGCCACCGACGGAAACCAGTGGTTGCCCATGTCGAAATAGTCGAGGGCATATTTCAGCGTCTCGACCAATTCGGGATGGCGATGCCCAAAATTATACGTGCCGCCGTTGAGGTGCAGGTCGATCAGGCGCCGCCCCGACATGTCGTACAGGCAGTAGCCCTCGCGCCGGTCGATGACCAGATCCACGCCGATGTTCTGCCAGAACTTCGT
>JAJFGI010000045.1 GCA_021776215.1 Kiloniellaceae bacterium
CCGAGAGATCATCCAGGTAATACCCGTGTTTTTCTTCCATCTCGACTTCCTTTCCCCCGCGGTCGCCGTCACATCCTGTGTTTTTGCGCCGCAATAATTTTGTTGCATTGCAGCTTAGCGAAAGCAAAGCCGCTGAGCAAGACCGGTTTATTCGACGGTGCACCCCAGTATTACCGTTAAGGTTAACGATTTTTTTGCTGCAATGCCAAAGGGACTTCCGGCTGAGTCGGGGGCGCCCGCCCACCACAGGCGGATGTTCATTTTCGCGCATCGTCGAGCTAGACTGGCGCCAACAGTAAGCCGGCGGGCGGCGATGCCGCGAACCTGCCGGGGACCGAACGGGGAGGCTGCAGACGTGAGCGCCGCGAGCGACCGCCAACGGCAAATCCTGGAGCTGGCCCGGCGCCATGGCTTCGTCTCGATCGAAAGCCTGTCGCAGCGCTTCGCGGTGACCACCCAGACCGTCCGTCGCGACATCAACCTGTTGTGCCGGCAGACCTTGCTGCGCCGCTATCACGGCGGCGCGGGACTGCCCTCGAGCGTCGAGAACCTGGCCTACACCACCCGCCAGGTCCTGTGCCTGGAGGAGAAGCGCCGCATCGCCCACACCTTGGCCGGCCACATCCCCGACCGGGCCTCGCTGTTCATCAACATCGGCACGACAACGGAAGAGGTCGCCAAGGCGCTGATGAAGCATCAGGGCCTGCGCATCATCACCAACAATCTCAACGTCGCCAGCATCATGAGCAGCAATCCGGACTTCGAGGTCATCGTGGCCGGCGGCGTCGTCCGCGCCCGCGACCGCGGCGTCGTCGGCGAGGCGACCGTCGACCTGATCGCCCAGTTCAAGGTGGATTTCGGCATCATCGGCATCAGCGGCATCGATCACGACGGCACCCTGCTCGATTTCGATTATCGGGAGGTGCGGGTGGCGCAAGCGATCATGAACAATTCAAACCAGGTGCTTCTCGCCGCCGACCACAGCAAGTTCGGACGCGACGCCTTGGTCCGCATGGCGCATCTGTCGCAGATCGACGCCCTGTTCACCGATCGGCCGCCCCCGGCGGAGATGCGCGAGGTTCTGGCGGCGGCGGAATTGGCGGTTTTTGTGCCCGAGGCCGGCGACGCCGCCGCGGCGTGACCGGCGCGACCGTTCGGCGCGGAATGTCCGCGTTCGGATTTTTCACATTCGAACATTCGCCCAGCCGAAATTTTCAGGTGTGAGTTTTCCCGACCTATAGTAAGTTTTATGGTGAACACGTGGTCACGCCCGTCGTTGCCCGCTGATCGCGCGCAATAAAGACGGGCATCGAGGCAAAAGACCGCGCCGAGGGAGAACGTATCCGTGGCGGGCAACAAGCCGGTCGATCTGCTGATAATCGGCGGCGGCATCAATGGTGTCGGCATCGCCCGCGACGCCGCCGGCCGTGGCCTGTCGGTGGTCCTTTGCGAACAGAATGACCTGGCCAGCGCCACGTCCTCGGCCAGCACCAAGCTGATCCACGGCGGCCTGCGCTATCTGGAAACCTACGAGTTCCGCCTGGTCCGCGAAGCGTTGATCGAGCGCGAGGTGCTGCTGCGCGCGGCGCCGCATATCATCTGGCCGCTCACTTTTGTGCTGCCGCATAACACCGGCCTGCGCCCGGCCTGGATGGTGCGCATCGGTCTGTTCCTCTACGACCATCTGGGCGGGCGCAAGCTGTTGCCCGGGTCCTATGGCATCGATTTGCGCCGCCATCCGGCGGGCGCGCCCTTGAAGAGCACGTTCAGCAAGGCATTTTGCTATTCCGACTGCTGGGTCGAGGATGCCCGCCTGGTCGTGCTCAACGCCGTGGATGCGCACACCCGCGGCGCCGTGATCCTGCCGCGCACCCGCTGTACCGGCGCCCGGCGGATCAATGGACTTTGGGAAGCGGTCCTGGAGCCGAGCGCCGGCGGCCCGGCGCGGCAGGTTTCGGCCCGCGCCCTGGTGAACGCCGCGGGGCCCTGGGTGAGCGACGTCTTGACCCAGGTCGCCGGCTCCAACCGGCAAGGCCGCCTGCGCCTGGTGAAAGGCAGCCATATCGTGGTGCCGCGCATCAGCGAGGGCGAGCACGCCTATATTCTGCAGAACGACGACCGGCGGATCGTCTTCGTCATCCCCTATGAAAGCGACTATTCGCTCATCGGCACCACCGATCTGCCGTTCACCGGCGACCCGGGGGATGTGCACATCACCGACGACGAGACCGCCTACCTGTGCACCGCCGTGAACCGCTATTTCGCCACCGCGGTCGCCCCGGAGCATGTGGTCTGGACCTACTCCGGCGTCCGGCCGCTGTATGACGATGCCAACGAGAATGTCTCGACGGTCACCCGCGACTATGTCTTCGACATGGACGTCGGCGGCGACGACGCGGATGGCCAAAACGGGGGCGGCCAAAACGGGGGTGGCGACCGGGCGCCTCTGCTATCCATCTTCGGCGGCAAGATCACCACCTACCGCAAGCTGGCCGAACATGCCCTGGACAAGTTGCAGCCCTTCCTCGGCAACCGGGCGCCGGCGTGGACGGAATCCGCGTCATTGCCCGGCGGCGATATCGCCGATGCCGATTTCGCCGGTTTCCTAAGCGCGTTCCGGGCGGCGCGGCCGTGGCTG
>JAJFGI010000046.1 GCA_021776215.1 Kiloniellaceae bacterium
GAGCGCCTGATGCCGCGCGTGCAGGCGCTGAAGATCGGCCCCGGCACGGACTCCGAGGCGGAAATGGGCCCGCTGGTGACCAAGGAACACTTTGACAAGGTCACCGGTTATATCGAACAGGGCGTCAAGGAAGGCGCCAAGTTGGCCCTCGATGGCCGCGGCCTCAAGCTGCAGGGCTACGAGAACGGCTATTTCATGGGCGGCTCGATCTTCGACCGGGTGACACCGGATATGTCGATCTATACCGACGAGATCTTCGGCCCGGTGCTCTCGGTCGTCCGGGCGCCCAGCTATGAAAGCGCCGTCGACATGGTCAATGCGCACGAGTACGGCAACGGCACGGCGATTTTCACCCGCGACGGCGATTCGGCTCGCCATTTCGCCAGCACCATCAAGGTCGGCATGGTCGGCGTGAATGTGCCCATCCCGGTGCCCGTGGCCTACCACAGCTTCGGCGGCTGGAAGCGCTCGCTCTTCGGCGATCACCACATGCATGGCATGGAAGGGGTGCGCTTCTACACCAAGATGAAAGCGATCACCGCCCGCTGGCCCACCGGCATCCGTTCAGGTGCCGACTTCGTGATTCCGCAGCTTGGCTGACGGGCCGGCAGGAATTTTGGGCATCGGTGGGAATAAAATCGCCGCCACGGTGTCTTTTTCAGGGATAGGCCTCTTCCGGGCCTATCCCGCACGTGGATCAGTTCTAGGAGAAGGAGACTTCCGATGACTCGACTAACCCTTGCCGCCGCTGCCCTGGCAGTCGGCGTGCTATCGGCCGGCGGTGGTGCCATGGCCAGTCAGTGCCCGGTCATGGTCAAGGCTGTTGACGCGGCCTTGGCGGCCGATACCCAGCTTTCTCAGGCGCAGAAAGACGAAGCCATGGCGCTGCGCAATGAGGGCGAAGAGTTGCACAAGGCCGGCAAACATGCCGAATCGGTCGCCGTGCTGACCAAGGCCAAGGAGATTGTCGGCGCCAAGTAAGACGCGCCAATCCAAGCGGGGCGGCGGATTGACTGGGGGCTCGAGACGATCGCGATGTCGGATTTCTCGCGTCGACTGCAAGAGGAGATCCCGGCTCTCCGCCGCTACGCGCGTTTCCTGGCCCGCGACGCCGACTGGGCCGACGATCTAGTTCAGGACAGCCTAGAGCGGGCCATCGCCAAGCGCCGCCTGTGGCATAAGCCGGAGAGCCTGCGTCCCTGGCTCTTCGCACTGTTGCGCAATGTGCATCTCAACCAGGTTCGCCGCCAGGCCCGGCGGCCGGCCGAGGTGCCTCTGGATCAGATGTTTCCCCAGGCCGGGCGAAGCGAGGGCCAGACCAACACCGTAATGGTCGGCCAGATCATGGCGGCCCTCGACAGCCTGGAGGCGGAGCAACGCGAGATTCTTGTCCTCGTTGCCGTGGAAGGGCTGCACTACAAGGAGGTGGCCATGGTCCTTGGCCTGCCCATGGGGACGGTCATGTCGCGCCTGTCGCGGGGGCGCGAGCGGTTGCGCCGGACCTTAGCCGGCGAGTCGCCGACCACCACCGCGACCTTACGGAGGATCAAATGAGCGCGGCGAAAGCCTCGGTCACCGAGCAGGACCTGCAGGCCTATGTGGACGGCTGGCTGGCGCCGCCGCGCCAAGCAGCGGTGGAGCGGTACCTGAGCGAACAGCCGGATGACGCCGCGCGGATTGGCGATTACCGCATTCAGGGCGAGGCCCTGCGGGCGGCGATGCTCGATTCCGGCCTGGGGGCCGGTCCGGCGGCCGTGCCGGAGCGCCTGCTGCGTGCCGCGCGTGGCGGTGCGGCGGCTGACCGGGGCGGCTGGTGGGTGCGGGCGGTGGCGGCGGCTCTGTTGCTGGCAGTGGGACTGGGCGGTGGCTGGACCCTGCGGGGTCTCGTGCCGGGCCCGGTCGGCGGCCAGATCGCCGGCGAGTCGGCGGAGGCGGAGCTGCCTCGCCTGGCCGCGGCGGCACACCGGGTTTATGCCGCCGAAGCGCGCCATCCGGTCGAAGTGCGCGCCGAGGAAGCGCACCTCATGGTCTGGCTGTCAAAGCGGGTCGGCCGGCCGCTCGGGGCGCCGAATCTGGATCGTTTCGGCTTTCGCCTCATGGGCGGGCGCCTGTTGCCAACGGCCAGTGCTGCCGCCGCGCAGCTCATGTACGAGGACGAAGGTGGGCGGCGCATCAGCGTCTATGTGGAGGCCGTTCCGCAAGGCAGCAAGACAGAATTCCGCTTCGTCGATGAAAATGGCCTTGGCGCCTTCTACTGGCTCGATGGTCAATCGGGTTTTGCCCTGGTCGGCCCGTTGCAGCGAAGCGAGCTGCTCGATCTGGCCAAAGCCGTCTACCAGCAGATCGAGATGTAGGCCGCCGTCCGGCGGTTACCTCTTGCCGGGCCCATCGGCCGCGCGTTAGGTAAGCCGGCCAATCGGTTGCGGTTTAAGGGACGATGTCATGCGGCTGCTGACTTATGCACAGGGCGGATCGGCACGGCTCGGCGTGCGCCGGGGCCCGAGCATCGTCGATCTGGCCCGGGCCATGCCGGCGGCGCCGGCCGATTGGCCATCGGTCTTCGCCGCGGATGCCTTGGCGAGCATCGCGCGGGCCGTCGCCGAGGCGCCGGCGGAGGCGCTCGTCGCCGCCGACAGCGTGCGCCTGCTGCCGCCGATCCCGCGCCCGTCCAAGATCCTGTGCATCGGCCTGAACTACCGCTCGCACGCCGAGGAAACAGGAATGGCGATTCCCGGGTATCCGATCGTTTTCGCCCGCTATCCCGCGTCCCTGGTGGGCGCCGAGGCGCCATTGGTGCGCCCCGCGCTCAGCGATAATTTCGACTACGAGGCGGAATTGGTGGCAGTGATTGGGCGCGGCGGCCGCGCCATCCCGCGGGAGCACGCGCTGGAGCACGTCGCCGGCTATACCCTGTGCAACGAGGGCAGCCTCCGCGACTATCAGTTCAAGGCCAGCCAATGGGCCATGGGCAAGAACTTCGATGCCTCCGGCTCCATCGGTCCGGAGATCGTCACCGCCGACGAGGTGCCGCCGGGCGCCGCGGGCCTGCGCATCCGATGCCGCCTGAACGGCAAGACCGTTCAGGACAGCAATACCGACGATCTGATCTTCGATGTCGCCGCGCTCGTGGCCGAGCTCTCGGCGGTGATGACCCTGGAGGCGGGCGATCTCATCGTCACCGGCACGCCGCCCGGTGTCGGCTTCGTGCGCAAGCCGCCTGTCTGGATGAAACCCGGCGACATCTGCGAGGTCGAGATCGAGGGCATCGGCGTCTTGCGAAATCCTGTGGTTGCCGAGGGCGCGAGGTAGAGGCGGCTTCCCCGCCGGGGCTCAGTCCGCCACAACGCGGCCGTCGACCAGGTGAATCCGGCGGTCGGTGCGCGCGGCGAGATCGGGATCGTGGGTCACCGCGACGATGCTACGCCCCTCCTCGACCACCAGGCGCCGGAAGATGTCGAAGACAATACCGGCATTCTTGGTATCCAGATTTCCCGTCGGCTCGTCGGCCAGGATGATGCGCGGATCGTTGGCCAGCGCGCGGGCTACCGCCACCCGCTGACGCTGGCCGCCGGAGAGCTGGTTGGTCATCTTGCCCAGGCAATCCTCGAGGCCGAGCTGAATCAGGATCTGCTCGGCCCGGGCGCGGATTTCCCGCGCGTCGCGGCCGCCGGCCTTGCGCATCGGCAGCATGACGTTCTGCAGCACGCCAAACTCCGGCAGCAGGAAGTGGAACTGGAACACGAAGCCCAGCTTGGTCAGGCGCAGCTCGGCCAGATCACTGTCGCTTAAGTCACCGGTCGCTTGCCCCTCGATCAGCACCTCGCCTTCCGTCGGCCGGTCGAGCAGGCCGAGCAGATACAAAAGCGATGACTTGCCCGAGCCGGAAGGACCGGTGATGGCGACGAATTCCGATGCGCCGATGCCAAGGTCGATGTCACGCACCAAGGTGACCGGCACCGTGCCGGGCAGGATGCGGGTCAGGCTGCGCGCTTCCACGACTAACTCCGTGGGCAGCTCCGCGGGCATGGTCAGGCGGCTCCGCGGATGATATCGACCGGATCGAGGCGGGCGGCCTTGCGCGCCGGCAGGAAGGCCGCGAAGGCCGCCGCCAGCACCGCCATGGCGCCGGCGAACAGGTAGTTGCCGAAGGAATAGTTGAGGCGAAAGCCCTCGGTGCGGACGAAGCCCTCGATTTCGAAGCGGATCGAGGCCAGCACTTCGGTCAGGCCATAGCCGACCAGCCAACCGAGCAGCGTGCCGACCACGCCGACCAAAAGCCCCTCGAGCAGGAAGATAATCTCGATATCGCGGTGCGTCAGGCCGAGCGACTTTAGGATCGCAATATCGCGCGTCTTCTCCATGACCACGGTGGAGATGATGTTGAAGATGCCGAAGGCGGCGACGATCAGGATGGCGCCGGTGGTCGAATACATGATGCCGTTCTGGATGACGAAGATGCCCAGCACATTGCGGTTGCTTTCCTCCCAGGATTCGGTGCGATAGGCGAAACGCTGCTCGATGCGCCGGGCCAGCGGTTCGGCCTGGCTGACATCGTCGAGGCGCAAGCGGATCTCGTTGATCACGTTGACCCGGTTCTGCAGCACCTGCGCCTTCTTCAGCAGGGCATAGGCCTGGATATTGTCGAGCGTGGTGATGCCGGTGTTGAAGACGCCGACCACCTTCATCTTCAAAACGGCACCGGCGGTGGACAGCGCGGTCAAGGTATCCCCCCGGCGGGCGCCGAGCTTCGCCGCCAGGCCCTCGCCGAGAATCAGGCCGTTGGCGGTGCCGTAGAGGTCGTCGAGCTGGCCGCTGATCAGGTCGTCCTCGATCCGCGAGACCAGCCGCTCGTGCTGCGGATCGATGCCCACCAGATTCGCCGAGACGTCCTTGCTGCCGTAGCGCAGGATTACCTGGCCGTTGAGGACCGCCGAGACCTTCACCCCCGGCAGGCGCGACAGCTCCGCGACCTTGGCCTTGCCGTTCTTGATACCGCGCGGCTCGTCCTCCGGCTTGACACCTTCCAGGCGCACTGCGCCGCCGGGATAGGTCTGCATCACCGCCTGACGCGGCGGCTCGCGAAACTCGTCCTTCATGATGATATGCGGCGAGACATCGATGATCTTGGCAACGAAGTATTGCTGGAACCCCTGCATCATGGCGGCGATGGCGATGAAAAAGCCGACCCCCAGGGAAACACCGAGCAGCGAGACGATGCTCTGCCGTTTGCGCATTCTCAGATGCGCCAGGGCTATATCGAGTTGCAGTCTCATGGTGACAAGCTCCGCACCCGCACCGCGGCGCCATCGCTCAGATCGGCCGGCGGATCGATGATCACCGGCTCGTCCGCGGCCAGGTCGCTGCGAATTTCCACCATGCCGTTGCCATAGACGCCGGTCTGCACCGGCCGCCGCCGGGCCTGGTCCTGGGTAACCACCCACACCGCATCCCCGACCACGGCGCTCTCGGGCACAAGCAGCGCATTCTCGTGGACGCGCACCAAGATGTTGGATTCGACCGTCATGCCGACGAGCAAGGGCGAATCGCCCGGCAGCAGCACTCGCACCCGATAGTTCTTGTTGATCGGATCGCCCATCGGCGTGATCTCCGCCACGGTGCCGTCGAAAACCTGGTCGGGAAAGGCATCGGCCGTGATCAAGGTCCGCTGACCGGGCGCGACCCGGGGCACGTCTTCCTCGTCGACCTCGGCGGTGATCCAGTAGGGGCGGTCCTGACCGACCCACAGCAGCACGTCGTCGGATTTGACCACTTCGCCGACCTCGCCGTCCTTGCGCAGGACGATCCCGTCGAAGGGAGCGACGATGGTCAAATCGGCCAGGCGCTGGCGCGCCACTTCGAGGCTGGCGCGCGCCTGATCCAAATCGCTTTGAACGCGCTCATAGGCCTGGCGGCTGACCGTGTTGCTCTTGATCAGGGCGGCGTAGCGCTGCAAGTCGCGCTGCAGGAAGTCGACCCGCACCTCCAGCTCGCGCACCTCGGCCCGCGCTTTGACGTCATCAAGCCGCACCAGGACCTCACCCGTTTGCACGGCCTGTCCCTCCACCGCGGGGTAGGTGACGATGCGCCCGGTCTCCGTCGAGGCGATCTTGGCCCAGCGCACCGGCTCGACCGTGCCGGTGGCATAAACCGCCTCGACCGCCGGGCCGCGCTGCGGCAACGCGACGCGCACCCGGGCCGGGCCCTCGGCCCGCCACCACAGGAATCCGCCGAGGCCGAGCCCGATCAGAGCCAGTACGATGAGGAAACGAAAGCTGTTGCGCATAAGCTTCGGCGTCGGTCTCCAACGGTTCATCGTACGTCTCGGCACCAAACAACGGCGCCGTAGACTTGCACCGGGACCCCGCCTATGTACCACTGCGCCTGCGCACGGGGACTTGATATAACGCAGACGACAAGAGGGAGCATGACGAAA
>JAJFGI010000047.1 GCA_021776215.1 Kiloniellaceae bacterium
GGCACTGAAGGCCTTATTGTGAGCGAGATCTCCGACCAGCTTGGCTTGCCGCCATCAACCCTTGCCCATCACCTCAGAGCCTTGGTTCAGGCAGGATTGGTTGTTCAGGAAAAACGTGGGCGCGAAATCGTGAACCGTCCAGACTTCGATGTGATGAATGCAACCATGATGTTTGTAACAGAGCAATGCTGTACCGGTATCGATCTAAGGTTTGATGCAGCTTGATCGTCCGTCCTATTTTTTGGTCGTATACAACTATAATACTGGATATTTAGTTATGATGACAACGTCGTTTAAACATATTCTTTGTGGTGTAGACGGTTCGGGCCCCGCCTGTCGCGCGGCTGAAGCCGCTGCAAAGCTTGCCGTTGCGCTAGAGGCTAACCTTACATTTGTTGCGGTTGCAAGAAGAGAGGCAAAGCCGGATGCCGCGATGAAAGCCTACTTGGAAACAGAAGGTTTGAAAGGCGTGGCATTGCCGCTTCTTCTGTCGGTGGCCGAAGAATGTATGGATACAGCCATGCAACTGGCATCGACGGCGGGTCATAGCCATCCGACCCGTTTGATCAAGACAGGAGAAGTCGCCCCGACATTAGAAGCGACCGCGAAGAGTGTCGGAGCAGACTTGATCGTTCTCGGTCGTCACCATCGCACAAACCTCAGCAGAGCTGTTTTCGGCTCAGTCTCTCAAGCAGTAGGTGGTGCGTGTGAACAGACGCTTGTTCTGGTTCCCTAGGGAAATAGTGCCGCGGATAGGAGTCCCACGTTCACTCATCGCGCGTTAAATTCACCTTTGAGAATGCCCAGCACACTCTAGTTGTCTCTGATCGTCCGCCTTGGGTCGATCTGCGCCATTGAGGGTGACAGAGTCTCCATCCTTGAATGACCGGGCTTGGCACCAGGCGGGAAGCGCCCAAATGCGCGGATTTGCGACCGGTGTTGGCGGCCACGCCGACGTCGGCGCCCGGCCGCTGATCTGACTATTGTCTATGCAGACACGGCTTAGCGCACCATGCCGTCCGCCATGCCGGTGATCACGATGCTGATCACCAGATCCAGGGCGACGAAGCCGACGGCGGCGAGGGGGCGGATATCCAGGGCGGTTCGCGTGACGAACCACTGATAGGCCAGGATCAGGGAATACACGAACACGTGCAGCAAGGCGGTGGCGCCCTCGGGGATCAGACCGATGGCCCCCAGGACGATGATCGGCAAATAGACGATCATCTGAATGACCTGGGACCAGTTGAACGCGACGATGAAGCTGATATAGGCGCTGTCGCGGCCGATGGCCTGGCAGACCGCGCGGGTGACGACCGGATAGACCGTCCAGCCCAAGGCGTAGGCCGAGGCGTGGACGATAATCAGGCGCAGCGCGCCGGCCGATGTCTCCCGCTCGCCCAGGTCGATTGCGACCAGGGCCAGATAGGCCGGGGCGATCAGGGCGGCGGCGAAAAAGGATTTCCAGAACCCGTCGACCGAGCGGTCGAAGTAGACCAGCCCGCCGCGGTCCAGCCGCGCCAGCCGCCACGCCCCGTAGATGCCGTAAACGATGTCGCGCAGGCTCGGGATCAAAGGGAAAAATAGCCTTCCAGGACGGCCCGGTAGATGGCGTGCAGATCGCGCAGGTCGGCCACGGCGACCTGCTCGTCCACTTTGTGGGCCGTGGCGTTCAACAGGCCCAGCTCGGCGACCGGGCAATAGTCCTTGATGAACCGCGCGTCCGAGGTGCCGCCGGTGGTGCCCAGCGCCGGGCGCCGGCCGGTCACACGCGCCGCCGCGTCGCAGATGAGATCGCTCAGCGGCCCCGGCGGGCACAGAAACGAGTCGCCGGAGACGCGCACGTTCAGCTCATAAGCGGCCCCGCGCGACGGATCGATCGCCGCGTCCAAGCGCTGGCGCAACCAGTCTTCGAGGGAGGCGCCGCTGTGTTTGTCGTTGAAGCGGATGTTGAAGGCCGCCGTGGCGCGGGCGGGAATAACATTGCCGGCGCCGTTGCCCACGTCGATGCTGGTCAGTTGCAGGCTGGAGGGTGAGAAATGCTCGGTCCCGTCGTCCAGCGTTTCCGCAACGAGGACATCGAGCATCGCCACCAGGTGATGCAGCGGGTTGTCCGCCAGGTGCGGATACGCCGTATGCCCCTGCGTCCCGGTGACGGTCAGGGCGCCGGTCAAGCTGCCGCGCCGGCCGATCTTGACCATGTCGGCCAGGGCCTTGTTACTGGTCGGCTCGCCGACCAGGCAGGCATCCGGGATCTCGCCGCGCGCCGTGAGCCAGTCGAGCATTTTGCGCGTGCCGTTGACGGCCTCGGCTTCCTCGTCGCCGGTGATCAGCAGCCCGATGCCGCCGCCCACGTCGTTGCCGTGTTGCGCCAGGACATCCGCGGCGGCGGCCACGAAACAGGCGATCGCGCCCTTCATGTCCACGGCGCCGCGGCCGATGACGCGCCCGTCGACCAAATCGGCGGCGAAGGGATCGACACTCCACGCCGCCGCATCGCCGACCGGCACCACGTCCGTGTGTCCGGCGAAGCAGAACTGACGTCCGGCGCCGCCGATGTGGGCGTACAGGTTGTCCACGTCCGCATATCCGGGTTCGGAAAAGGGCAGCCGATGACAGGTGAACCCCAGATCGCCAAGCACCTTGGCGAGCAAGGTCAGGGCGCCGCCCTCCGCGGGCGTGACGCTGGGGCAGCGGATCAGTTGCCGGGTCAGCTCGACGGGGTCGAGCCCGGAAAGGCGCGCGGCGCTGCGGTCGGTCGGCCGTGTCTCTGGCACGGGCATGAGCCCTCGCTAAGTCTCAGGTCTGGCGCATCATAGGCGGCGTCGGCCGCGCGCCCAAGCGGCATGGCGGCGCCGCGATCGGTCAGGCGCGCAACAGCTCGTTGATCGAGGTCTTGGCCCGGGTCTGCGCGTCCACGCGCTTGACGATGACCGCGCAATAGAGGCCGGGCCCGGGGCTGCCGTCGGGTAACGGCTTGCCCGGCAGGGTGCCGGGCACCACCACCGAGTAGGCGGGGATGCGGCCGACGAAAACCTCCCCGGTGGCGCGATCGATGATCTTGGTCGAGGCGCTGATGAACACCCCCATGGACAGGACCGACCCGGTCTCGACCACGACCCCCTCGACCACTTCCGAGCGGGCGCCGATAAAGCAATCGTCCTCAATCACCACCGGGCCGGCCTGCAGGGGTTCCAGCACGCCGCCGATGCCCACGCCGCCGGAGAGATGGCACTTCTTGCCGATCTGCGCGCAGGAGCCGACGGTCACCCAGGTATCGACCATGGTGCCACTCTCGACCCGGGCGCCCACATTGACGAAGCTGGGCATCAGTATGACATCCGGCGCGATATAGGCGGATCGGCGCACGACGCACGTGGGCACGGCGCGAAAGCCGGCGGCCCGGAACTCGGCCGCGCCCCAGCCGGCGAACTTCGACGGCACCTTGTCCCACCACGGCGTCTCTGCCCCCGGCCCGCCGGGGATGGTGGTCATGTCATTCAGCCGAAACGACAGAAGGACCGCCTTTTTCAGCCACTGGTTGGTCTGCCACCGGCCGTCCACCTTTTCGGCGACCCGGTAGGTGCCGTCGTCGAGGCCGGCAAAGGCCGCCTCGACAGCCTCGCGAACCTCGCCCTTGGTGGCCGGCGAAATCTGGTCGCGGGCCTCCCAGGCGGCGTCGATGGTGCTATGCAGGGGGTCCGTGGGTGTGCCGCTCATGGGTCCATTCGCTATCCAGGAAAAGGGGGATCACAGGGGGTGGGGGCAAGATGCGCAACCCTTAACCCCCTGTCAACGATCGCCCTTCGCGCCTGGCGGACGGCGCCGGGGGAGCGGGAGGTTAAGCGCATCTTAAGCCCGGATGGGGCAGATTCTTGGCAGATTTCGGGGCCCGTTCGATCTTCGACCAAGGATCACGATGGCAAAGGCGCCCGCCAGCAAGACAATGACCGAGACCTACGACCGCGCCGTGGAGGAGGCGGTCGACCTGGGCCTGTTCGCGGTCGGCGGGTCGTTCGAGCGATTCCCCGGCGCGGTGCTGGTCGCCGGCCGCAACGGCATGGTGCTGGCGGCGAATGACTCGGGGGCGCCCATCGCCGCCCTGTTGCAGCGCGGCGCCAACGAGGATTTACGGGCGGCGGTCAACTCGGCGCTCGCCGGCCGGGCGGCGCAAATCAACCCGCTGCTGCTGGCGCCCGAAGACGGCAAGCGCACCGTCGGCCTGGCCTACGACATGGCGGTCCTGCCGTGGGGCAGCGGCACGGCGGCGCTGCTCCTCGGCCGCGACATCACCCTCGAGCGCAGCCTGCGCGCTGCCTTGATCGAATCGCGCCAGCGCTACAAGGACCTGGTCGAGGCGTCCAGCGATTTTGCCTGGGAAACCGATGCCTCGGGCCGCTTCACCTTTGTGTCGGCGCAAGGGGCACTCGGCTACAGCGCCGCCGAGCTGGTGAATGCCCAGGCCCTAGATTTGCTGTTCGACTCCGCGTCCGATCAGGAGTCGCCCTACGCCCCCTTCGCCACGCGCATCCCCCTGCAAGAGGTGGAGATGTGGGTGAAACGCTCGGATGGCGAACCGGCGTGTCTGTTGGCCACGGCATTGCCCCTGACCGGCATGGACGGCGAGTGGTGCGGGGCCCGCGGCCTGTGCCGCAACGTCACCGCCGAGCGCACCCACGAGGCGGCGCTGGCCGGCGACCGCAACCGCGAACGCCTGCTCGCCTACATTCTCGGTATCGTTCGCGACGAGATGGACCCGGCGCATATGCTGCACGCCGCGGCCAGCGCCCTGATTCCGGCGTTGCCGGCGACCGGCGCCAGCATCTACCGGTTGGACGAGTCCGGGGACATGGCGTGCGTCGCCCAGGCCGGCACCTTGCCGCCGGACGAGATCATCGAGCCGGCTCTGCAACGCATCGCCGGCGGCGAGGATCAGGTGGAATTGGCGGTTGCCTCTGGCGCCCTGTTCGCCAAGGAAACCCGCTTTCAAGAGCAACGCAACGGTATCCTCTGTCTGTGGCGCAGCGGCGCCATCGGTCCCTGGCACAGCGAGGACCGCTTCCTGCTCACCGAGATCGCCGGGCAGATCGGCCTGGCCAACCGGCAGCTCGTCCGGCAGCAGGCCCTGGAGCAAGCCTCGTCGACCGATCCCCTGACCGGCCTGCTCAACCGGCGCTGCTTTGTCGAGGCGTTCCAGGAGCGCTATACCCGAGCCACCGACCGGCGGGCGGGCGCGGCGCTGTTCTTCATCGATTTGGACAATTTCAAGCTGGTCAACGATACCCATGGTCATCAGCGGGGCGATATGGCCCTGGTGACCCTGGCGCACATACTCCGGGAGCAGACCCGCAGCCGCGACTTGGCGGCGCGTCTGGGCGGCGACGAGTTCGCCCTCTACGTCGAGGACATCAGCCCCGCCGCCGCCGAGCAAAAGGGGCACGAGCTGATTCAGGCCGCCGCCGGTCTCAAGGACTATTCGGGCGCGCCGGACCGGCCGCTGGGGCTATCGATCGGCATCGCCGTGTGCGACCCGGAGCGGCGCGAGACTCCCGACGCGCTTGTCGAGCGCGCGGACCAGGCCATGTACACCGTGAAGCGGCGCGGCAAGGGCGGCGTCTCCCTGGCGCCCTTCCGGCGGCCCGGCAGAAGGCGGCGCTGATGGCGCGGTCCGGACACAAGGAAAAGGTCGGCACCGAGGACCTCGGCTACGAGGAGTCGAAGCGCCTGGCGCAGGATGCGGACACGGCGGTACGCGCCGAGCTGGCCGGGCGCAACGATATCCGCCCCGAGATCCTCTATTTTCTGGCGGAGGATGCCTCGCCCGAGGTGCGCGGCCAGATCGCGGCCAATCGGCGCACCCCCGGTCAGGCGGATCTGCTTCTGGCGCGCGATGCCGATGAGGCCGTCCGCCGCCGGCTGGCGCATAAGATCGCGCAGCTCATGCCGGAGCTCGATACGGAACAGTTGCGCCAGGCGCACCAGCACGTGGTCGAGGTGCTGGAGGTCCTGGCGCAGGACCAGGCGATGCGGGTGCGTCAGATCCTGGCCGAAACCCTCAAGGACCTGGCCTCCGCCCCGCCCGGCGTCATTCAGCGTCTGGCCCGCGACGCCGAGGAGGTGGTCGCCTGCCCGGTGCTCGAATTCTCGCCCTTGCTCAGCGACGACGACCTTATCGAGATCATCAACGGCGGTGGTTGTGTCCCCGGCAAGTTGCGCGCTATCTCCCGCCGCCACGGGGTCGGCGAGCGGGTGGCCGATGCCATCGTCGCCACCGACGAGCAAATCGGCATTTCCGCGTTGCTGGCGAACGGTAGCGCGCAGATCCGCGAGGAAACGCTGAACGGCCTGGTGGATGTGGCCCTGGAGGTCACCGCCTGGCACGAGCCGCTGGTGAAGCGGCCCAGCCTGTCGATGGCGGCGTTGCAAAAGCTGGCGGGATTCGTCGCCGCCTCGCTGCTGGAGCTGCTGCAGGCGCGCCAGGACCTGGACAAGAAAACCGCGCGCGCCGTGGCCAAGGAAGTCGAGCGGCGCCTGAAGAGCGGCGGCGAAAAAGCTACCGAAACCGCCGAGGCACGGGCCCGCCGCCTGCACGGTAGCGGCGCCCTGGAAGACGAGGTTCTCACCCGCGCCATGAACAGCGGCGACCGGGATCTTGTCCGCCACGGGCTGGCGGTGCGCGCCGAGCTACCCATCGGCCTGGTGGATCACATTCTCGCGGCGCGCAGCGCCAAGGGGGTGACCGCGTTGGCGTGGAAGGCCGGCTGCTCAATGCGCTTCGCCAGCCAGTTGCAGCTGCGCATGGGCGGCATCCCGCCGTCGCAGGTGCTCAACGCCCGTGCCGGGACCGATTATCCTCTCACCCCGGACGAGATGACCTGGCAGATCGAGTTTTTCCAAAGCCTCGCGGGGTAAAACGCGCATCATCCCCGCTGGACGCGGGTGCCGATGCCGCCGTCGGTGAAAATTTCCAGCAGCAGTGAATGCGGCACCCGTCCGTCCAGGATGACCGCCGCCTCGACCCCGTTCTCCACCGCGGTCACGCACGTTTCCAGCTTCGGAATCATCCCCCCCGATATGGTGCCGTCCTGGCGCAGGGCGCGAATCCGCTCGACGGTCAGCTCGGGGATCAGTTCTCCTTGCTTGTCGAGGACGCCGACAACATCGGTGAGCAGCAAGAGGCGCGCCGCGCCGAGGGCCGCGGCCACCGCGCCGGCCACCGTATCGGCGTTGATGTTATAGGTCTCGCCGTTGGCGCCGATGCCGATCGGCGCGATGACCGGGATCATGCCGGATTGCTTCAAGGCGATCAGCGGCTGCGGATCGATCGTCTCGGGCTCGCCGACAAAACCAAGGTCGAGGACCCGCTCGATGTTCGAGTTTTCGTCCCGTTGCGTCCGGCTCAACCGCTTGGCGCGGATCAGGTTGCCGTCCTTGCCGGACATGCCGATGGCGGTGCCGCCGGCGGCGTTGATGGCGCTGACGATCTGCTTGTTGATGGTGCCCGAGAGGACCATCTCGACCACCTCGACCGTAGCGGCGTCGGTCACCCGCAGGCCGTCGATGAACTCGCTCTTGATCTTCAGCCGCTCCAGCATCTGGCCGATCTGCGGGCCGCCGCCGTGCACCACCACCGGGTGGATGCCGACCTGCTTCATCAGCGCGATATCGCTGGCGAACACGCCGGCCAGCTCCGCATCGCCCATGGCACTCCCGCCGTACTTGATGACGAAGGTCCGGCCCGCATAGCGGCGCATGAACGGCAGCGCCTCGGTGATCGTCCGGGCGGTGCGCAGCCATTGCTTGGTATCGGCGAAGTTCCGTTGCGTCATGGCGCGCAGTCTAACTTTGAGTCGCCGGAGCCGCCAGCATGGCAAGCGCGGCGCGCAGATCGGCGATGCCCAGGCCTTTGACGGCGCTGGTCGCCAGGCACGCCGGATAGGCCGCCGGGTGCTTGGCCAGGGCCTCGGCGGTGCGTCGGATCAGCGTCTCGCGCGCCTCGGGCCCGATCTTGTCGGTCTTGGTGAAGACGATCTGATAGGACGCGGCGGCTTCGTCCAGATCGGCCATGACCGCGCGGTCGCTGGGCTTCAGGCCGTGCCGCGCGTCGATCAGCAGGCAGATGCGGCGGAGCTCTGCCCGTCCCGTCAGGTAGCGGCGGGTGAGATCGCTCCAGCTCTCGATCTCGGTCCTCGCGGCGCGGGCATAGCCATAGCCCGGCAGGTCGACGAGGACCAAGCGTCCATCCAGGCCGAAGAAAGTGATCTGCCGGGTGCGGCCCGGTGTCTGCGAGGTGCGGGCGAGGGTCTTACGCCCGGTCAAGGCGTTCAGCAGGCTCGACTTGCCGACATTCGAGCGGCCGGCGAAGGCGACCTCTGGCAGGCCCAAATCCGGCAGCTGATCTTCCCGCGCCGCCGCTGTCAGAAAGGTGCACTCTCGGGCGAATAGCAGCCGGCCGGCGGCCAACACCCCTGCTGCCATTGCCTCGGGGCTTCCCTCCGGCGCACTCAATGCGGGCACCGCGTCTCGGTCCTAGGTGGTCCCGGCCTTGCGGCCTACGGGCATGCCGACGCGCCGCATGATCACGTATTGTTGCGCCATCGAGAGGATGTTGTTCCAGGTCCAGTAAATCACCAGACCGGCCGGGAACTGCGCCAGCAGGAAGGTGAAGATGATCGGCATGAACAGGAAGATCTTGGCTTGTATCGGATCCGGCGGCTGCGGGTTCAGACGCTGCTGCAAGAACATGGTGATACCCATGAGAAGCGGCCAGACTCCGATGTTGATCACTTCCAGCGGGCCGAGGTTCGGGACCATCCAGGGCAACAAGCCGAAGCCGTTGAGGATCGACGTCGGATCCTGCGCCGACAGGTCCTGAATCCAGCCGAAGAACGGCGCATGACGCATCTCGATGGTCACGAACATGACCTTGTAGAGGGCGAAGAACACCGGGATCTGGATGACGATCGGCAGGCAGCCGGATACCGGGTTGGCGCCCTCCTTCTTATAGAGCGCGGCCATCTCTTGATTGAGCCGCTGCTTGTCGTCCTTGAAGCGCTCGCGCAGCTCGACCATCTGCGGC
>JAJFGI010000048.1 GCA_021776215.1 Kiloniellaceae bacterium
GCCCTTGATGTAGCCGGGTTCGCGAGGCGTCTTGTCGAAGGGCGGCGAGAATAGGAGGGCCAGGCCGTCATCACGGCGGATGAGATGCCTTTCCAAAGACGCCATCGCCGCAGCGGCGCGCGCGGGATCGGCGGCGCCCGACAACACCGCCCAGGACTGAGCAATGGAATCGATCCGGCACTCTTCGCTCGTCTTCGAGCCGAGCCAGGTTCCGTCATCGAAAGTCGCACGGCGATACCATTCACCATCCCAAGCCTCCCGCTCGAGCGCCGCCCGCACTGAGGCCGCGTGAGCGCACCAGCGTCGGGCACGGTCGGCGTCGCGGCCTTTCGCCAGCGGCGCGAAGATCTCGATGGTCCGCACCAGCAGCCAGCCGAGCCACACGCTTTCGCCCTTGCCGCCTTCGCCGACTCGGTTCATGCCGTCGTTCCAGTCGCCGGTGCCAATGAGCGGCAAACCGTGTTCGCCGGTGAGTTCGAGGCACTGGTCGAGGCCGCGGGCACAGTGTTCGAACAGCGAGGCCGATTCGTCTGCGACCATCGGTTGGGAGAAGGCGTCATGCTCGCCGGGGTGCAGGATCGGCCCATCGAGAAACGGTACAACCTCATCCAGAATCGCGGCGTCATCGGAACAGGCGATGTACGTGGCAGTCGCAAAGGCGAGCCAGACACGGTCGTCTGAGATCCGCGTTCGCACCCCCTGCCCGGAACGGGGCAGCCACCAATGCTGAACGTCGCCCTCGATGAACTGCCGGGCGGCGGCAACCAGGAGATGGCGTCGCGCCTCCTCCGGCTTGGCGAATGTCAACGCCATGCCGTCCTGAAGTTGGTCGCGGAAGCCGTAAGCGCCGCTTGCCTGATAGAAGGCCGAGCGCGCCCAGATGCGGCAGGCGAGAGTCTGATAGAGCAGCCAGCCGTTCAGCATGATATCCATCGCCCGGTCGGGCGTCTTGACCTGAACGGTTCCTAGCAATTTCTTCCAATGATCTGTCACCTCCTCGAAGACGGCGTCGAGATCGGTTTCACGATAGCGGGTGATCAGCGCCTGGGCCTCTTTGGCTGACCCGCATTGTCCGACGAAGGAGACGACCTCGATCGTCTCGCCCGCGTCGAGTTCCACGACGCTCTGCAAGGCTGCGCAAGGATCGATGCCGGCGCCGGTCGTCCCGGACAGAGGAGTCTTTCCGATGAGCGCCGCGGGCGCCGCAGGTTCGCCATTGCGGCCAAGAAACTCTGTGCGGTCCGCCGTCCAGGCCGTCTGCCGGCCGCCGAGATCGGCGAAGGCGACGCGGCCGGAGAACGCGATGCTCCAGGGATTGCGGGCCAGCATCGCGCCGGTGGTCCCATCGATCTCCGTCGCGATGAACGGACCCGAAGCGCCACGGGACGTGCCGAGTACCCACTCCGCGTAGGCCGTGACCGAAAGCCGGCGGGGCATTCCTGAGAGGTTTTGGAGAGTCAGGCGCGAAATCTTGATCGGGTCGGCAAGCGGCACGTATTGCAGCAATTCGAGGGCGATGCCGTACGCCTGGTGTTCGAAGCGGCTGTAGCCGTGACCGTGGCGAGCAATGTAGGTACCGCCGTCCCGGATCGGCTGCGCCGTTGCGCTCCAGAGAGCCCCGGATATCTCATCTCGAACGTAGATCGCCTCGCCTGTCGGGTCTCCGATCGGATCGTTCGACCACGGTGTGAGCTGGTTCTCGCGGCTGTTTTCAGCCCAGGTGTAGCCGCTCACCTCCGCCGCTACCTGAAAACCGAAGGCGGGATTGGCGATCACATTGATCCACGGCGCCGGCGTCGCATGATTAGCATCGAGAATGATCACGTATTCCCGGCCGTCCTTGTCGAAGCCACCGAGACCGTTGAAGAACTCAAGGTTCCGTGGCGCCGGCGATGGCCGCGGCGTTGATATCATGGGCTTGTGACGACGAATTGGCGATGGCTCGATCGGCGGTTGCGGCAGGCGGGCGATTTGGTCCGCGATGGGCCCGCGGCGGGCGATCAGCACGACACGGGCGGCTGACTGAAGCAAGGCTCGGGCTTCGCCGCTCATTAGGTCGGCGCGCAGCGCGTGGACCACGCCTCGCGCAAGTCCTTCGTCGAAACGCGGCCGCGATTGACTGCTCCGCACGGCGGTCTCGATCGCGATCTGAAGATTTTGCAGGTAGGAGGATGCATGCTCGTTGACGATGACAAGGTCAACGTCGAGACGTTTCATGCGCCAATATTCGTGAGCGCGCAGCAGCTGGCGAACTTGGGCGATGTCTGTGATATCGTCTATACGCAAGAGAACGATCGGCAAGTCGCCGGAAATGGCGTGCGGCCACAGGCCTGACTGAGAACCCGCCCCGCGGATGATCGCCTCTGAGGGCGACCTGAAGCGTGCATCGGCGTATATTATCGGTGCAGCCAGTCGCTGAAAGTCCGCTGCCTCCTCCGCCTCGACATCGAGATGACGAAGCTGGACCTGGGCCTGGGTCCACGCCAGGGTCTTCGCCCGGTCGAACGCGCTGCGATCGTGATGTTTGTCGACGAGATCCAAAAGCTCGGCCCGCGATGACGCGACAACGGTCCAGAAGGCGACCCGCGCGACCTTACCGGGCGGAATCATCACGCAATACCTGAGCGAAAAGATTGGATCGAGTACGGTCCCGACTGTGTTCGAAAGCGGCCGGTCCTCCACAATGGCGTCAGCCACGTCGATAGTACGGCCGCGGCCCATGAAACGGGCCCGGTCGGACTCGTACTGCGGATCGGTGACGATCTCGCCTTCCACGACAGCGAAATGGGCAGCCCATACACGTGGCTCCCCGTGCGAGCGCGGGCGGCGTGTTGCGATGAGCGCATTGAATTCGTCGAGATGCTCGGTTTGGACGAACATCTTGGCGAAAGCCGGATGCGCGTTGTCGGCGGCGGGTGTCGTCAAGACCACTTCAGCGTAGGATGTGAGTTCGATCTCAAGCGGACGGCGTCCGCTGTTGGCCAGAGATACGCGGCGAACCTCGCTGTCATCCTCCCCCGAAACGAGAACGTCCATGGTGGTCGTCAACGTGCCATCGCGACGGATGAATTCAGCGTGATCCTCACCGAAGACAATTTCGTTGTATGCCGCATCGTTTCCGACCGGCTGTGCGCTAGCAGACCAGACCTTGCCGCTCCGCGTATCCCGCAGAAAGATGAAGGAGCCCCAGTCGTCGCGGGTCGTGTCCTCCCGCCATCGTGTCACGGCGATATCGCGCCAGCGGCTGTAGCCCGCCCCCGCGGCGGTCAGCATCACCGTGAAGCGCCCGTTCGACAGCAAATGCGTTGTTGGGGCGCCGCTGGACAATGCCGTGAACCGGCGCGCCGTCGGAGCCGGGGCACGAGCCTCGACCGCGGAAGCCTTCACCTCTTCGGCCCGCGGATGCGCAACGGCGACGTTCCGGGGCATGCGTTCTTGAAGTAGGAGCTCGCTGGCTTGGATCATCGGTTCGCGATGGAACCGGGCGCGCATTTGACCATCATGCAGGGTGTTCGCGATGGCAACGATGGTCATGCCCTGGTGATGAGCCATGAAGCTGCGTACGATTGCGACGTCTTCGTTATCAGGAAGCCGCGAGCGGGTGAAATCGAGGGCTTCGTAGAAGCCGTAGCGGCCGCCCGCTCCCATTTCGGCAAGGCGGGTGTAGTTCTTTAGTGCGCCGTGCGGGTCCACCATCGCCGCAAGACCCGTTGCATAGGGCGCAATCACCACATTTTCGGACAGG
Organism: Kiloniellaceae bacterium; assembly: GCA_021776215.1. Classification (GTDB taxonomy): domain Bacteria; phylum Pseudomonadota; class Alphaproteobacteria; order Kiloniellales; family J153; genus JAJFGI01. The sequence continues at coordinate 3,746 of JAJFGI010000048.1, forward strand.
CCGCGCTTCAGACCGAGACCGGGAACGCCGAAGTTGGAATACTGATAAGTGAATTCCATGTCGCGGGCGTTAAAGGCGGATTCCGAGATGCCCCAGGGGATACCCAGCGATCGTCCGTACGACTGCTGCCGCTCCACCGCCAGACGGTTAGTTTGCTCAAGCAGGCTGCCGACTGGCGCGCGCATCACCAGAGACGGCATCAGATACTCAAACATGGATCCCGACCAAGAGATCAGCGCCGATCCACCCCCGAGAGGTGTCGCTGCCCGGCTGAGGCGAAACCAATGCCGTGTCGCGACATCTCTCTTCGCGATAGCAAACAGGCTGGCGAGCCGCGCTTCCGAAGCGAGTAGATCGTAGCAGCTGGGGTCGAGACTATTGTCGGCAAGGGAATAGCCGATTGACAGTAGTTTTCGCTCGGGATCGAGGAGAAACGCGAAATCCATCGTAAGCGCCATCTCGCGCGCCGTGTCGGCGAGCGCTTTCAATCGGTGCCTCAGGTTCTCCGGTGCATTGGCAATCTGGATCCGGTCCCGGCGATGTTCGGCCACGGCCTTCGTCAGGGCCTCGATCCAGTAAGGCAGATCCGGGGAGCTGTCGTCTGCGCGTGTGGATATGACGTCGTGAGCCGCCTCGGTGGCCTTTTCTGTAAGTCGCTGCAACGACGGAGACAGTGTCTCGATCGCTTGCGCCCCATTTAATTGGGTTTCGATCTCTTCAAGGATGGCGGCGAGCTGCCGTCCATGCTCGCCGCTGGCCGCGGGCAGGGTATCGACGGCCTCACGTGCCAGCCGAACATTGTCCGTCATGCCGAGCTGAGTATCGGAACCGAGCAACGAGTCCATCCACTCCTCGCAGGCGTTGGCGAGCACAATCAGATGACCAGCGAGATTCCCGCTATCGACGGAAGAGACATATGCGGGCTCGAGCGCACGTAGATCCTTTGTCCCGTACCAGTTGAAAAAATGGCCATTCATCCGCGGAAGCTTCTGCATCGAGCTCAATGTCGCTTCCAGCCGCTCGATGGTCTCGGTTGTTCCTGCCCAGCCGAAGTCGCGGGCGGCGATGGCGGAGAGCAGATAGAGACCGATGTTGGTTGGCGAAGTTCGGTGCGCGACAATCGGCCTTGGATCCTCCTGGAAATTATCCGGTGGCAGCATGTTGTCTGACGGCGTCACGAACGTCTCGAAGAAGCGCCAAGTGCGGCGGGCGATGAGGCGCAAGTCGCGCGCGTCCGGATCGGAAACCAGGAGCCTCGGTGCCACGGCCCGCGACCGGCTGGACCACAAGGCGAGGGCCGGCGCTGTCAGCCAAAAGAGTGCAAAGGGCAGGACGAGCGGCCAGGATGCCGGCGCGATTGCGATCGCGCCGGCAGCCATGGCAAGACCGAGCGAGGTGCCCCCCACCATCTGCCGATAGAAGCCGCGGAGAGCCAGTCGTGGACTCCCCGTCGACTGCGCGGCCGTCGTCCATTCGAGCAGGTGGCGTCGCGTCGCGACCAGTCGCACCAGCGTTCTCACGACGGCGTCGCCCATTCGCCAGGATTGATCGGCGAGGAACGCGACCGACAGGACGGTCTGCGCGGCCGCAAGCTTCAGGTCGGCGGCAAGCATGCGAACGTGATGGCGCAGACGAATGCCAGCGCGATGCGGCAGCACGGCAAAACAGGCGGGAAGGAATGCCGGGATCGCAATGGCGGCGATGATCAGAAAGGCCCCCATCATGCCTGAAGGCATTGGTAGCAGCCAACTGAAGCCGAGGGTTATCAAGGTGAACGGCGCAAGCAGAGATCGCCTCAGGTTGTCCAGCATCTTCCAGCGGCCAAGCAACGGAACCGCTTGACGTCCCGTTAAGTGCCCGAACACCCAGGGAACGAGCTGCCAGTCGCCACGCGTCCAGCGATGCTGGCGCTTGCCCGCGACGTCGTAGCGGGACGGAAATTCGTCGACGACCTCGACGTCAGAGGCGAGGCCGGCGCGCGCAAATATTCCCTCGAAGAGATCGTGGCTGAGGAGAGTATTTTCGAGCACGCGGCCGGCGAGAGCTGCCTCGAAGGCGTCGACGTCGTAGATGCCTTTGCCGGTATAGGATCCTTCGCCGAAAAGATCCTGGTAGATGTCCGAGACGGCCGCCGCATAGGGATCAATACCGCCGGGGCTGGAGAAGACCCTCTGATAGAATGAACCCTCGCGCCCGAGCGGTAGCGAAGGCGTGACGCGCGGCTGTAGAATGGCGTAGCCGTTGATGACACGTTGCTCGACGCCGCTGAATTTTGGTTGATTCAGCGGATGGGCCATCTTGCCGATCAGCCGGAGTGCTGCATCTCTCGGCAGCCTGGTATCGGCATCGAGGGTGATGACGTAACGTACGTTGGCCGGACCCTGCGGCGCGTGCCCCGCGATGGACATAAATGTCGTGTCGCGGGCTCCCCGCAGAAGGCGGTTGAGTTCATGCAGCTTGCCTCTCTTGCGCTCCCATCCCATCCATAGGTTCTCGCCTGAATTGAAGACGCGGCGGCGATGTAGAAGGACGAAGCGGCTGCCGGCGGGGCCCGGCCCGTAACGGCGGTTCAGGCGTCCGATCGCCTCGGCGGCCACGCCGAGAAGATGGGCATCGCCATCGAGGATCTCTTGGTCCGCGTCGACACCGTCGGATAGGAGGGCGAAGGTGAGATCACCGCCGGCGCCGGCGAGGTGGTGAACCTCCAGCCGCTCAATTTGCTCCACAAGGTCGGCTTCGCTGGTGAGTAGCGTCGGCACGGCGACGAGCGTTCGAAGCGATGGCGGGACGCCTGCCTTCAGTTCAATGCCCGGTAGGGTCGTCGCCCCAAAACTCCAAGTGACTGCACGGTTGACGAGCGCAGTCGCTACCTCGCTCGCCGGGAGGAGCCCGACTAGCGCAAACAGCGCGAGCCAGCCGACGGCGAGGCCGGGAATCGCAATCGCCCACAGCGCGAGCATCAGCAATCCCGTGGTGACAAGCAGAATCGCGCCGACATAGCCGCCAATACCGAGGCGGATGTGGAAGCGCTTTATCCGCAGACGGGGAGGCGGCCGAAATCCGATCGTTCGCTCGAGGGCACGCCGGCCCTCTGCGATCAGATGATAACCGGGATCTCCGGCGCGCTCCGCCGCCGCTGGATTGACCGCTCCGGCCGTCGCCGCGTGGGACGCGTTAAGCGCAAGATTGGCGACTTCGAGTTCGGTGGACGACGAGCCGCGGGCCAGTTGTTCGATTGCGCTTCGGTACAGATTCCGGGTCGGAAAATCCATTGCAGCGAAGGCGCTCGCCGCACATAAACGCTCATCGACGAGGCTTACGCTCTCGAACAACTCTGCCCAATCAATATCGGAGATCAGGCGCATGCTGGTGATGACATTGCGCACGGTTACATTGGATGCGCCCTTGCGCCGTTGCTCGTGCTGCACCACTTCATCTATCGAAGCATCCTGAAGCCTGAGCCGTTCCTCCAACCATCCGAGTGCTGGCGTTGTTATTGGATCCTGGTTCCTGAGCCGCTTCGCGAGGTGTGCGGAGAAAGCTTCTGACAAAATCCCAGATGAGCGTGTGGAGATGTCTCGTTCGAGCGCGGATCGGGCGTCTCCTGATACGAGAAGCCGGTCGGCCAGCGTGTCGGCATCTGCGCGCGCCCGTTGTCCGGCCGTGATCTGGTCCGCCAGCCGGCGCAGGTTCTCTATAAGGACAATGCGCAGCGTAATCGCAACAGCCCACAACTCGCCGATCGTGAGGGGCTGAACCCGCTGATAGGCTGCAATGAACCGACGCAATATGTCGGGATCAAAGTGGCTGTCACTGTGGGCGACGAAGGCCCAGGCCAGACCGAATACCCTCGGATAACCGGCGAATGGTCCCTCAGCCAGTTTCGGCAGCTGGCGATAATAGCCGGGGGGCAAATCATCCCGAACCTCGCGGATTTGCTCCTCGATGAGGTGATAGTTGTCGAGCAGCCATTCTGCAGCGGGAACCACACCTCGGCCGCTCTCCAGTTCCGCGCCGCTCGCGCGATAGGCGGCCAGCAACACCGCGGCATTGTCGTCGAGCCGGGTGTGCAAAGACACGACGACTGGCGGTCTCGTCGTGACCGGCTGCGCGGCAGCGAGGCTTTCCGCGTGCTGCTCAAGCCGTTCGACGCCGAAAAGCTCTTCTCTCACCGGCGCCTTGTCGTTCCATGGAGGCGACGGAGGGCGGTGCTTGAGAGCATGGCGAAGAATCGAGTTCATGAGCGCCTTTCCTGCTGGCGTTGGCTTGCGATTGGCGGCGAGGTGAGCGAACCTGTCTGAGGAACCGCAGGCTCTGTTCCTAGATGGTTCTGCGGCACACCTTCGGATGGAACACTAAAAGCGCGAGTTGATCCAGGACTTCGCGTCGTCCGACGGTGCCGGTCCAGAATCGGAGGCAGCCGAAGTCCGCCTAGTGGCGCCACTCGGAAACGAGCAGCGGCTCGCCGGCAACATCCACATGGGCGGCATCGCTCGTTGGGTGCAGCCGCTTTTCTGGCATTGTCATCTATGGACGCCCCTCACGGCTTCACGATGAGCCATACTGGAGCGTGTTGAACAATCCAGAAGCGGGAGGCGTCCATGACGAAGGTTACGACGATCGGGTTGGATCTGGCAAAGACAGTGTTTCAGGTTCACGCCGCGGACCG
>JAJFGI010000049.1 GCA_021776215.1 Kiloniellaceae bacterium
CTGCGGCATGCGGCGGAGATGGTGGGCCAACATGGCGGCCGCGTCGTCCATGTCGATGTGACCCTGATCTGCGAGCAGCCGAAAGTCGGCCCGCACCGTGCCGCCATGGCCGCCCGCATCGCCGAGGTGCTCGACATCGCGACGGACCGGGTCAGCGTCAAGGCGACGACGACTGAAGGCCTGGGCTTTACCGGCCGTGGCGAAGGGATTGCGGCCCAGGCCGCCGCCACCGTGCGTCTGCCATCCACATGACGGAGCGCGACACCGGGCGCGGCCTGTCGTTCTGGCATCCGGCCAGCCTGCTGGCGACCTGGTTTGGCAGCGGTTTGCTGCCGCGCGTACCCGGCACCTGGGGCTCCCTGGCGGCGCTGCCGTTTGCCTATGTCCTCACCTTGGCCGGCGGACCGTGGGCCCTGCTCGCCGCGGCTGGCCTGGTGTTCCTCGTCGGCCTGTGGGCCAGTGGAGTCTACGCGACCGCCAACGGAGTCCACGATCCCGGCCAGGTGGTCATTGACGAAGTCGCCGGGCAATGGCTGACCCTGGTACCGCTGGCGCTGACGCCGTTCGCCCTGGAGCCGGTCCTCTACGGCGTCGCCTTCCTCACCTTTCGCGTCTTCGACGTGCTCAAGCCCTGGCCGGTCAGCTATTTCGATCAGAATTTGCCCGGCGCTTGGGGCATCATGGTCGACGACATCGCCGCCGGCGTGTATGCCGGGGTCGTTACCTTTAGCCTCGCGTACCTGATTTATCCATGAGTCTGTTTCCCAAGGCCCTGCTTGCCAATGCAGAGAGTTTGCTCGCGGCGTATCGGCAGCGTGGCTGGCGCCTTGCCACCGCCGAATCGTGCACCGGCGGGCTCATCGCCGCGGGCCTCACCGAGGTCGCCGGTGCGTCGGATGTGCTGGAGTGCGGATTCGTGACCTACAGCAACGTCGCGAAGCAGGACCTACTGGGCGTGCCCCGCGAAGTGATCGCCGCCGTCGGGGCGGTTAGCGCCGAGGTCGCCGAGGCCATGGCCACGGGAGCGCTGGTGCGCAGCGGCGCGGAGGTCGCTGTTTCCGCCACCGGCATCGCCGGACCGGGCGGCGCAACACCCGATAAGCCCGTGGGACTGGTCTTTCTCGGCGCCGCCCGGCGGGGCCGTCCGGCGCGGTACGAGCGACATATCTTTTCCGGTGACCGGGCCGCCGTCCGCCTGGCGACAGTCGCGGCGGCCATCGCCCTGTTACAGCGCCTGAGCGACGAGGAGACCCCGTGAATTCACCGCCCGACCCGGTATCGCGCCAGCTCCCGTTGAGCGGCGGCGACATGCTGCTGATTCTCATCTTCGGCCTTGGCGCGGTGCGTGTGCTCGGCGCGATCATCGTCGTCGGCCTGGGATTGACGCAGCCGGGCCAGACGCTCGACGGCAGCCGTGTCCTGCTCGCCACGGTCCTGCTGCTGGTGGTGCAGACCCTGGCCATCCTTCTGACGATCCGCGTCATCGCCGTCCGCAAGCACGGTGTGAGCTGGGCGGACTTGGGATTTCGTCCGGTCGATCGGCGCTGGTACGGCCGCGCCGTGGCGATCGCGATCTTCCTCGTGCCGGCGGTGGCGCTGGTGAACTACGGCATCGGCCAGATCGAGGGCAAGCCGTTCGAGAATCCCCAGATCTACGCGATCGCTCCCGCCGGTTTTACCTGGCCGGGCCTGATCGTCATGACCCTGGTCGCCGGTGTCGCGGCCCCGTTCGCCGAGGAGGTCGCCTTTCGCGGCCTTTTCTTCCCCTGGCTGCGCGAGCGCATCGGCCTGATCGCCGGGGTGGCCATCAGCGCCCTGGCGTTCGCCAGCCTGCACGGGGTGCCGCAGTTGATTCCGTCGCTGGCGATTATCGGCGCCGTCCTGGCCGTGCTCTATCACCGCTGTGGATCGCTCTATCCGGTGATGCTGGCGCACGGCCTCTTCAACGCCATCATGGTGGTGGCGCTGTATAGCGCGCTGGCCGGGACGACGACCCCGGCTTAACGGGACGCGCTGAGCCGTTCCGGATAGATGAATCCGTGCGCGGCGTAGCTGCGGACCCCGTATATGTCGCCGGGGATGTACCAGACGCGGACCGCCGACCAATCGTTGTTGGCCGAGACGTCGCGCACCGGGGTGGAGATGTGGATCTGGCCCTGATTCAGCCAATTGGCCTGATCAACCAGAATCTCCCGGCTGTTCAGGACGCCCGTGACCACCGCCAGATGCCCGGCGCGCAGGCGCTTGCTGCGCTTCAACGCGAGAACCGCGCCCACTTGCGGTTGCTGGCCGGTGCGGTAATGCCCCTTGGCGGAGCGCCACCACGTCCAGGCGTCGCCGCGAATGTCGATGCCGGAGACCTCGCGTGCGTAGGGAACGCACTGCAACGGCCGCGGCGGCACCAGAATACGGGTTGATGGCCGGGCAAAAATCGACGTGTCGGGCACGCCAAGATGCGGCAACGCCGCCGTCTGCTGACCAGGCACCGTGACCGCGGGCGGCGGCGCGGACGCCCTGGCCTGCTGCGTGGCGGGCTGCCCGGCACACCCGGCCAGGATCAAGGCGGCGCCGACGACGACCGATCTTAGCATTTCGGGTGGTGCCCCCTTTATCCCGTCTTTGTGGACGGTTATAGCGTAACCCGGGACGGTAAATCATCCGTCAAGTTTTGGGCGGCGATCCGTAGAGGACGTGGGCGCGGGTTTCGAAGGCACGCACCATGCGGCGCACGGCCTCGTGGAACAAAGTCTCGATCACCTTTTGGAGAAGCCGCGAACGAAACTCAAATTCGACATAAAAGTCGATCACGCAACCGTCCGGATGCTCTTCGAAGATCCAATGGTTGGTGAGGTATTTGAACGGCCCTTCGGCATAGGCCACATCGATGCGCCGGCCGTCCGGGTCCAGCGTCACGCGGCTGATAAATCGTTCGCGGAACATCTTGAAACCGATCACCATTTCCGAGACCAGATGATTGCCCTCGCGCTCGCGAATGCGCGCCGCGACGCACCACGGCAAGAACTCCGGGTAGCTTTCGATGTCGGCGACCAGGTCGAAGAGCTGCTGCGGCGTAAAGGGTAGGACGCGCTTTTCAGCGTGCCTCGGCATCGGACCCGCTCTTACCCGGCGGCGGCCAAGAGCGCCTCGCGCGCCGCGCGCAGGCGGCGGAAGTCGTCACCGGCGTGATAGGACGAGCGAGTCAGCGGCGACGACGAGACCATGAGGAAGCCCTTGCCGTAGGCTTTGGCTTCGAGGTGTTTGAACTCCTCCGGCGTGACGAAGCGGTCGATGGCGTGGTGCTTGCGGGTGGGCTGCAGGTATTGGCCGATGGTCAGGAAATCCACGTCGGCGGCGCGCAGGTCGTCCATGACCTGCAGGACCTCCGCCTCGCTTTCGCCCAGGCCCACCATCATGCCCGACTTGGTGAACAAACCCGGGTCCAGCGTCTTCACCTGGTCGAGCAGACGCAGGGATTGGAAATAGCGCGCCCCCGGCCGCACGGTCGGATACAGGCGCGGCACCGTCTCCAGGTTATGGTTGAACACATCCGGCCGCGCCGCGACGACCACTTCCGCCGCCCCGTCCTTGCGCAGGAAGTCGGGGGTCAGCACTTCGATGGTGGTAGCGGGTGTTGCCTCGCGTATGGCGCGGATCACGGCGGCGAAATGCGCTGCCCCGCCGTCCGCCAGGTCGTCCCGGTCGACCGAGGTCACCACCACGTGCTCCAGGCCAAGCTGCGCCACCGCCGACGCCACATTGGTCGGCTCGAACGGATCGAGGGCGCCCGGCTTGCCGGTGGCCACGTTGCAGAAGGCGCAGGCGCGGGTGCACACCTCGCCCATGATCATCATGGTGGCGTGCTTCTTGGCCCAGCATTCGCCGATGTTGGGGCAGGCCGCTTCCTCGCAGACTGTGCTCAGCTTGTTGTCGCGAATGATTTTCCGGGTCTCGTGATAGGCCGGCGACGTGGGCGCCTTAACCCGGATCCACGCCGGCTTGCGCTGGATCGGATTGTCCGGCTTGTGCGCCTTTTCCGGATGGCGGGGACGCTTGGCTTCGGTGGTGACGGTCATTGGCGTATCCTAGAACCCTCGTGCCCCTAAAAATGGATCGCCCGGCCGTAGGCGTCCAGCACGCTTTCGTGCATCATCTCGGAAAGCGTGGGATGCGGGAAGACCGTCTGCATCAGCTCGGTCTCGGTCGTCTCCAGTTGCATGGCGATGGCGTACCCTTGAATCAGCTCCGTCACCTCGGCGCCGACCATGTGGGCGCCCAATAGCTCGCCGGTGGCGGCATCGAAGATGGTCTTGATCAGGCCTTGATCGTCGCCCAGGGCGATCGCCTTGCCGTTGCCCAGGAAGGGGAAGCGGCCGACCTTGATCTTGCGTTCCGATTCCTTTGCCTTGGCCTCGGTGAGGCCGAGACTGGCGACCTGCGGATGGCAGTAGGTGCAGCCGGGAATGCGGCGTACGTCCAGCGGGTGCACATCCTTCTGCCCAGCCAGTTTTTCGACGCAGATGACCCCCTCGTGGCTGGCCTTGTGGGCCAGCCAGGGCGGGCCGGTGAGATCGCCGATGGCATAGACGCCCGGCTCGCCGGTGGCCATCCATTGGTCCGCGACCACATGGGTCTTTTCGACCTTGATGGCGGTGCCCTCGAGGCCGATGTCCTCCACATTGCCGACGATGCCGACCGCGGAGATCACGCGCGATACGGCCAGCTCGCTGC
>JAJFGI010000050.1 GCA_021776215.1 Kiloniellaceae bacterium
GCACGTCTACTAAATGGCCGCCTACCGGTGCGGCGGCGCCTACCGCTGATTCGTGTCGGTAGGCGCCGCTCCCGCGCATGTTCTCGGGCTGGACAGGCGATGCGTCAGTTGCCCTTGCCGCCCTTGCCGCCGCCGCCTGCACCGGGGCCCTGACCAGCTCCCGTGCCCTGGCCCATGCCCTGGTCCATACCCTTGGACATACCCTGGCCCATGCCTTGGGCCGGCGGCGTATCGGGCAAAGTCATGCCCTGCTGCCGCGCCCGCACCTGCATCTCGTTGTGGTGTTCGAGCCGGATGCGCTCACGTTCCTGCGCGGTTGTGGCGGTCTGCATTTTGGTGCGGTACGTCATCCGCTCCTGCTCGGTCATGAGCTGGCTGCCATAGATTTCCTGCGCGGCGACGGGGCCAGGATGCAGCAACACGGCCGCCCCGGTCATGACGCCGACGGACAGCGCGATCACCGCGCCAAGAGTCTTCAGCTTCGTCTTCATGGTTCCAGTTCCTCTAATTGGAAATTGCACGCGGTGCGGCCAAGAGGCCTGCATCCGCCGCGTTGGCGCCATTTGCCGACAACCGGTGCAAACGTTCATTGATCTGGATCATGATTCCTGCAACCTTCGGGACAATTTTTTCGATCCATCATCACGTCGGGACCGCTTCGTCATGCAGAACGCAAAGACAGCCCTGATTCGGGTCTGGGACCCGCTGGTCCGCATCGGCCACTGGACCATTGTCGTCGGTTTTTTCGTGGCTTACTTCACCGAGGACGATCTGTTGGGCCTGCACGCCTGGGCCGGATATCTGGTCGGCGGGGTGGTCGTGCTCCGCGTCGTCTGGGGCTTCATCGGCCCGCGCCACGCGCGATTCAGCGATTTTGTCTACCGGCCGGGCGCGGTCATAAGCTATTTCCGCGACCTGGTCGCTTTCCGCGCGCGCCGCTATATCGGACATAGCCCGGCCGGCGGCGCCATGGCTGTCGTCCTGTTGGTGATGCTGGCCGCAACCGTCTACAGCGGATTGATGGCCTACGCCCTGGAGGACAATCGTGGCCCCCTCGCCCCCTACGTCTGGCAAACCCCGGTGCAGGCGGTTTCGGCGGCGCTGGTCGATGAGCACAAAAACGGCGACACGGCGAGGAAAGGCGAAGGCCGAGGCGACTATTGGGAGGATCTGCACGAGGCGATCTCCAACGCCACGCTGATCCTCGTTTTCCTGCATATCGGCGGGGTCTTGATCGCCAGCATCGCCCACCGCGAGAACCTGGTCCGCGCCATGATCACCGGCGACAAGCGGCCGGAGCCGGAGGCGTGAGCCGTTCCGCGACACACCACGTCGAAACCTCACCCAAGGTCGCCGATGAGGTAAAGTGCACCACCTGTTACATGTGTGCCTGCCGGTGCGGCATCCGCGTCCATCTGCAGGGCGACAAGGTCCGCTACATCGAGGGCAACCCCGACCACCCGATCAATCGCGGCGTGCTGTGCGCCAAGGGGTCGGCCGGGATCATGCAGCACACCTCGCCGGCGCGGCTGCGCAAGCCGTTGCTGCGGGTCGGCGAGCGCGGCAGCGGCGACTTCCGCGAGATCGAGTGGGACGAGGCCCTGGAGATTGCCGGCGGCTGGCTGCGCGAGACACGGCGGAACGATCCGAGCCGCTTGGCCTTCTTTACCGGCCGCGACCAATCGCAATCGCTGACCGGCTGGTGGGCGAAGCAGTACGGCACGTTGAACTATGCGGCGCACGGCGGCTTCTGTTCGGTCAACATGGCGGCTGCCGGCCTTTACACCATCGGCGGTTCGTTCTGGGAGTTCGGCGAGCCCGATTGGGACCACACGCGGTACTTGCTGCTGTTCGGCGTCGCCGAGGATCATGATTCCAATCCCATCAAAATGGGCCTGGGGCGCCTGAAGACGCGCGGCGATGCCAAGTTCGTCTCGATCAACCCGACCCGCACCGGCTATTCGGCCATCGCCGACGAGTGGATCGGCATCCGCCCCGGCACCGATGGCCTGTTCGTCGCCGCACTCATTCACGAGCTGCTGCGTGCGGAGCAAATCGATTGGGACTACCTGGCCCGCTACACCAACGCGCCGTGGCTTGTCATCCAAGCCCCGGGCGATGCCCAGGACGGCCGCATCGCCCGCACCGCCGATGGGTCCCCGATGTGTTTCGACGGTAAGCGGCAGGCGGTTCGCCGGGCGACGGATGCCGACGCCTCGCCGCGCCTGGTCGGCGCCTGCGATCTGCCCAATGGTCATCGCGCGGTCCCGGCTTTTCAGCTCATGGCGGCGCGGTTCCTCGACCGGCAGTACGCGCCCGGGGCCGTGGCGGCGAGGACGGGTATCCCCGCCGACCAGATTCGCCGCATCGCCGCCGAGATCGCCCATGCCGCCTTTCGCCAGCAGATCGAGCTGGACATACCGTGGACGGATTGGGCCGGCCGGCGCCACGACAAGATGGTCGGCCGTCCGGTCTCGATGCACGCCATGCGCGGCATATCGGCCCATTCCAACGGCTTCCACACCTGCCGCATGATCCATCTGCTGCAGATGCTGTTGGGCACCATCGATGTGCCGGGTGGCTTCCGCTACAAGCCGCCGTTCCCGCGTCCCTGCCCGCCGGGGCCGAAGCCGGCGGGACATACGGCCGCCCCCGATACGCCGTTGGACGGGATGCCGCTCGGCTTTCCCACCGGGCCCGAGGATCTGCTGGTGACGGCGGACGGAACGCCAAAGCGCATCGACAAGGCGTTCAGCTGGGAATATCCGCTGGCCGCGCACGGCATGATGCAGATGGTCATCCGCAATGCCTGGGCGGGCGATCCGTATCCCGTCGACGTGCTGTTCCTGTACATGGCCAACATGGGCTGGAACAGCGCCATGAACGTGCCCGAGACGCTGCGCTACCTGACCGACAAGAACGAGGACGGCAGCTATCGGATTCCCAAGGTCATCTATTCGGACGCCTACTATTCGGAAACCGTGCCCTATGCCGATCTGGTCCTGCCGGACACCACCTATCTGGAGCGGTGGGATTGCATCTCCCTGCTCGACCGGCCGATTTGCAGCGCCGAGGGGCCGGCCGATTCGATCCGCCACCCGGTGGTCAAGCCGGACCGGGAGGTGCGGCCCTTTCAGGATGTGCTGATCGAGTTGGGCGCGCGCCTGAACCTGCCCGGATTTGCCAAGGAGGATGGCAGCCCGGCCTATCCCGGCGGCTATCCCGACTACATGGTCAACCACCAGCGCGCGCCCGGCATTGGCCCGCTGGCCGGCTGGCGCGGCGACGGCAGCAGTCACGGGCGCGGCGCGCCGAACCCCGATCAGCTACAGCGCTACATCGACAACGGCGGCTTTTGGCAGCACCACTTGCCGCCGGAGCAGACTTACTACAAACACGCCAACGGTCCCTATCTGGCCTACGCGCAGAAGATGGGCTGGATCCCCAACGCCGATCAGATCGTCATGCAGCTCTATGCCGAGCCGCTGCAGAAATTCCGCTTGGCGGCCCAGGGGCACGGCGACCGGCAACCGCCGGACGCTTTGCGCGCGCGCATCGAACGGTATTTCGATCCGCTGCCCATCTGGTATCCGCCGTTCGAGGAAGAGGCCTTTGCCGGGGCGGATTTTCCCCTGCACGCGGTGACTCAGCGACCGATGCACATGTACCATAGCTGGGGCGGGCAAAACGCCTGGCTGCGACAGATCACCGCCCGCAACCGCTTGTTTGTTCATGCTAATACAGCGGCGTCTTTGGATTTGGTCGATGACGACTGGGTCTGGGTGATCTCACCGCACGGCCGGGTCAAAGGACAGATCAAGCTGATGCATGGGGTCAATCCGGACACCGTGTGGACGTGGAACGCCATCGGCAAGCGCCAAGGCACGTGGGGCCTGGACGGCGACGCGCCCGAGGCGACCAAGGGCTTCCTGCTGAACCACATCATCAGCGAGTTGCTGCCGGCGCGGGCCGATGGCCACCGCTATGCCAACGCCGACCCGGTGACCGGGCAGGCTGCCTGGTACGACCTGCGCGTGCGGCTTGAGAAATGCGCGCCCGCCGAAGCCGGCGAGACGGCGCCGCGCTTTGCCGCCCTGCCGCCGGTGCCGGACCAAGCGGCGGTACCGGTGCTGCGCTACGGCGCCGACTTCGACCGCCGGCCGACCGGCACCGGCTCGGACGACCATCTCGAATGGATCGGCAATCGGCGGGAGAATGCGGCGACCGGGACGGGCGTGCGACCCGGGCACGGAAACCGCACGGACGGATCGGCGGAGGGTTCGGACACATGACCTCCCTGCCCGCCACGCCGCCGACGAAGAAACTGGGCCTGGTCATCGACCTGGACATTTGCGTCGGCTGTCACGCCTGCGCGGTGAGTTGCAAGGAATGGAACGCGGGCGGCCACTCCGCCCCTCTGACCGACCACGATCCTTACGGCGCCGACCCCACCGGGGTGTGGTTCAACCGCATCCATAGCTACGAGGCGGTCGGCGACGACGGCGATTCGCGCACCGTTCATTTCCCGAAGAGTTGCCTGCATTGCGACGATGCGCCATGCGTCACGGTGTGCCCGACCGGCGCCTCGTACAAGCGCGCCGAAGACGGCATTGTCCTGGTGGACGCGGATATGTGCATCGGCTGCAAGCTGTGTTCCTGGGCGTGTCCCTATGGCGCCCGCGAATACGACGAGGATGCCGGGGTGATGAAGAAATGCACCCTGTGCGTCGACAAGATCTACAACGAGAACCTGCCACCGGAAAGCCGCGTGCCGGCCTGTGTGTCCGCCTGTCCCACGGGCGCGCGCAGCTTCGGCGATCTGGGCGATCCGGACTCCGATGTCAGCCACTTGGTCCGCGCCCGCGCCGGCTATGACCTGATGCCCGAGCAGGGCTGCCGCCCGGTCAACAAGTACCTGCCGCCCCGGCCGCGCACGCGGCTGGAAGAGGTTGCGGGCACGGCGCTGACGCCGGTGGTGGCCGACGAGGCCGGCGCCATCGCCCGCTGGGTGGATCGACTCTTCTCCCGCTAGCACGGTGACTCTGAAGTTCGCACGACGCGGCGACCACGGGAACCAATGCCGCTGCGGCCCGTTACTGTTATCAGTAGCGGGTAATGCACCTCGAACTAAGCAGGGTTGAGTCGTGAAAAAATCAGTTATTGTGACGTCTGCGCTGCTGGTGTCGGCAACGGGGCTGTTTTCGCCAGACGGCTCTCAGCGGGCGGTCGCCTTACCTCTTGCTGCGCCTCAGGCCGGCGAAATTTTGGGCGAAACGCTCCAGCGCTCCGTCCACAAGGCGGCTTACAATTACCAAGTCTTTCAGATTCAAAGCACGCTGAACGAGCTCGGCTACGACGCGGGTCCCGCGGACGGCCAGATCGGCTCTCGGACCCGAGGCGCCATCACGTCCTATCAGCGCGACCAGGGACTTCTGGTTACGGGCCAACCCAGTCAGAGTCTGCTCGATCATATCCGCAGCACGTCCGTGCAGCGGCAGGAGCAAGCCCGTCAGGCGCGCGATAAGGCGCAACAGGACCTGCAATCGCAGCAGGCCCAACAATCGCAGGCCCAACAATCGCAGGCGTCAACGCAGGCGAGTGCCGATCGCGCGCTTGTCCTCGACATTCAGTCCGGCTTGCGCCGACTGGGCTATGACGTGCCGGTTGTTTCGGGCCGGATGGACGTCTCCACCAATGAGGCCGTCCGCGCCTATCAGCGTGACCAACGTCTGCTTGTCGACGGTCAGGCGAGTGAGCAACTCCTCGCCCACATCCGATCGAGGCAAGAGACGCTTCAAGTGAGCACCGATCGCGGGACGATCATGCAAGTGCAGGAGCGCCTCAATGCGCGCGGCTACGATGCGGGCCCTGCCGACGGGTTCATGGGCGAAAAGACACGCAACGCGATCCGGACGTTCCAGACGGATGCCAATATCGACGTGACGGGACGCGTCACGGGTGACGTGCTCGCCGCGCTTGGGGTTGCTGCCAAGACGGCGAACGAAGCGCAAATCACGGGCACAGGCGTCGCCGGGCAGACGACAGCGCCCGACTATCGCGTGGCGCTTTCGGACGACTTCGCAGACGGCAACTACACGTCCGCGCCTCGCTGGAACGTGCTGGCGGGGGATTTTGCCGTGAACGCGGACGGGCTCTTGATCTCGGAAGTCAAGAACGAGCCAAGGCAGTCCGAAGACGTCGGCAAGGAACTGCTCAAGGGCGTTCTTGGCGCGACCCTTGGCGTCTCGCTCGACGCGCCGCGCAACGCGGCCGCAATTCACAGTCCCGCCCAGATCGGCAACAGCTTCCGTATCGAGGTAAAGCTCTCGGGCTCCAGCGGCCAAGACAGCGGCTTCAGCATTGGCCCCTATCAGGGAAGTGATGTCAGTTATGGTTATCGCCTCGAATCCCGCGCTGCCGCGTCGCGCCCCTTGCGGCTTGTGGTTGTGAATTCAAGCGGTCCCTCAGTGATCGCCAGCGCGGATCTCGGCGTCGACCTGCAGGACGGGAAAATGCATACGCTCCTATGGCAGCGTGGCGCGGATGGGCGCATGAACATCTCCGTCGATGATGCGCTGGTCCTCGAGGCTAAGGACGAGGCCTATAAGTCCAGCTTTGACGGCTTTTCCCTGATAAACACCGGCGGGCGATGGAGTGTCGATCACGTCACGGTCAAAACAGTGATGTGACGTCGTAGAGGATGCCGGTTCCGATTGGGGACGCGGAGATCGGCTCGCAGCTGCCGCAATAGCTGGCTGTAGAAAAATGGGCCCCTTCCTCAGGGAGAGGAAGGGGCTTTTCCGTCACGCCGCCCCGGAAGCGATCCGGGAACGCGGCTTGGTTTTTTAGTAGCGGTACGGAGGACCCGCCTTTTCCATCACCGCGGCATAGTCCTTGAAGATCTGCACCACTTTGGCGCTTCTGGGGCTGGTCTTCGCAATTTCGTCCCAGAATTTCTTGGCTTCGTTCTCGACGGTCTTCCATTCCGCATCCGGAATGGTTGTGAGCTCCAGCTTGGTGCCCTTGGTGCGCAACTCCGCCTCGCCGCCCCAGTACCAATGCTGGCGGTAGTAGTGCGAACTATCCATGCACAGCCGGAACAACGTCTGCAGATGTTCGGGCAGGGCATTCCATTTTTCAGTATTGGCGAAGTACGACCCGATCCAGGCGCCGGAAATATTGTTGGTCAGGAAGTAGTTCGTCACATCGGCCCAGCCGACCGTGTAGTCCTCGGTAATGCCCGACCAGGCGATACCGTCCAACTCACCGGTCTGCACGGCGACTTCGATGTCTTCCCAGGGAAGCGTTACGGGGACGACGCCAAAGCGCTGCAGGAACTTGCCCGCCGTGGGGAAGGTGAACACGCGCTTGCCCTTGAGGTCCTCGAGGCTGCGAATAGGCTCGACCGTGTTGAAGTGGCACGGGTCCCAAGAACCGGCGCTGAGCCAGGTGACGTTCTCGACCTCGCTGTACGCCTCCTCCCAGATTTCCTTCAGCCCGTACTGGTTGAACAGCACCGGGACATCCAGCGAGTAGCGGGAGGCGAAGGGGAAGTAGCCGCCGAAGACGGACACATCCACCGGCGCGGCAATCGAATCATCGTCGCTTTGCACCGCGTCGATCGTTCCGCGCTGCATGGCCCGGAACAGCTCGCCCGTGGGCACCAGCTGATCGGCGGTGTACAGCTCGATCACCATGTCGCCGTTGGCGACCTTGTTGAAGGCGTCGATCGACGGCTTGATGACGTGTTCGGCCAGCGCCGGACCGGCGTAGGTCTGCAGCCGCCACTTGATGGTCGATTGGGCCTTCACGTAAGGGGCGCCAACGGTGGTGGCGGCCACTGCGCCGGCGGTCGTTGCGCCCGCCTTCTTGAGAAAGTCGCGTCTCTTGTTCATTGCAATTCTCCCTGTCTTGGTGTGTCGGCTGCGATTCAGCCAATTTGCCTAATCTGACTCCTCCCCATCGGAGGGGTTGCTTCGCGTCTTCGTAATTGATCCTCCTCCTTGCTGCGTGCCGGTGGCCGGCAAGCGCCGGTGCCACCGATCGATGTCACCTCCCGTAATGCAGCCCGGGCAACCACAGGGCGATTTCCGGAAAGATCGTAACAATTGCCAAGCCAAAGATCATGACCAGCACAAACGGAATAATCGACCGATAGATATCGGGCAAGGTGATCTCCGGCGGCGCCATCGCCCGCATGAGAAACAAGTTGTAGCCGAAGGGCGGCGTCATGTAGGCGATCTGGCAGGTGATCGTGTACAGAATCCCGTACCAGACCAGGTCGAAGCCCAGCTCGCCGACCAGCGGCACGTACAAAGGTGCGACGATGACCAGCATCGCCGTATCGTCCAGGAACATCCCCATGATGATGTAGGACAGCTGCATCATGATGAGCACTTCCCACGGACTGAGGCCCCATTTTTCGAGGAACAGAGACTCGATCGCCTTTACCGCCCCGAGACCGTCGAAGACGGCGCCGAAGGCGAGCGCCGCCATGATGATCCACATGAACATGCAACTGACGGCCATGGTCTTGCGGACGGTGTCGTGCATGACCTTCGCGGTCAGGCGGCGCTTGACCAGGGCAGCCAAGGTCGCCGCCACCGCGCCGACCGCCGAGCTTTCGACCAGGCTGGTGACCCCCATGACGAACAGCCCGGTCATGGAAAAGAAGATGAGCAGCGGCAGGATGCCAGCCTGAAGCAGCATCAGTTTCTCGCCCCAGCTCACCTGTCGTTCTTCCTTGGACAGGGGCGGCCCCAAGTCGGGCTGCAGCCAGCATCTCACGACGATGTAGAGGACGAACAAGCTGGCCATCATCAGGCCGGGAAGGACACCCGCGAGCCAGAGTTGGCCAATCGGCTGCCGGGCGATCATGCCATAGAGGACCAGGACGACACTGGGCGGCACCAGAATGCCGAGCGAACTGCCGGCCTGAATGACCCCGGTTACCATGACCTTGTCGTAGCCGCGGCGGAGGAGTTCCGGCAGGGCAATGGTGGCGCCGATCGCCATGCCGGCAACGCTCAAGCCGTTCATGGCCGAAATGACCACCATCAGTCCGATTGTCCCGACGGCCAACCCCCCGTTCAGGGGCCCCATCCAGACATGGAACATCTTGTACAGATCGTCGGCGATTCCCGATTCGGAGAGCATGTAGCCCATGTAGACGAACAGCGGCAGGGTCAGGAGCGGATACCACTTCATCAGCTTCATGGCGGCGCTAAAGGCCATCTCCGAGCCGCCGTCGCCCCACAGAAATAGGGCGGAGGCAACGGCAACGGCACCGATGGCGCCGAACACGCGCTGCCCGGTCAGGAGCATGACCATCATCGTGGAGAACATCATGAGCGCGATGAACTCGTAGCTCATGAGAGCGGTTCCCCCATGGCGCTCGCGACGTTCTTGAAGAAAGTAGCGATCGTCTGCAGCAGCATCAGGATAATCCCGATGCTCATGATGATCTTGATCGGCGCCATGCGCGGCGCCCAGGACGAATAACTTTCTTCCCCGTATTCCAGGGCGTACCAGGTGCTGGAAAAGGCGCCGTACAGCAGCAGGACCAGATAGAAGATCAGCAGCAGAACCGTGACCGCGTCGACCACGGCTTTTGTCTTGTCCGACCACCTCTCGTACAGCAGATCCATCCGGACATGGGAATCCGTCTGCAACGAATAGCCGCCGCCCAGAAGGTAATAGGCGGCCATGGTGAATTGGGCCATCTCCAGGGTCCACAGGGATGGATCGAAGAAGCTCTTACTAATGGTGGAATAGAACAGGATGCCGATCATGGCGAAGATCAGATACATGGCGAACAAGCCGACCACCTTGTTCACGGCATCCACATACCGAACGTAAGCTCTTACGGCTTTCGGCATTTTCTTGTTTCCATTCGAGAAGCGCTCCCCAGCCCGTCTCGGCCCGTTCCAGCTTGGGCCCACCCTATCTTGGATTGTTCGTCGTGCCGTCTGTTTTTCGAGCACGAAGCGCGCCGTTCGGCGCCGCGCACGCGACCGGAGTAATCGGCAAACGCCGGCCGCGCCGCCCCCCAACAATCCGAATTACCTTTTCAGAAAAATGGAGACAGTCAAGTAGATTTCTGAAAAATTCTCTTCTAGAGGAATTATTCTGACGCGTATTCTTCATAGATCCGTGGAAACGGCCTGACGCGGCGCTGCCTGGAGGGAGGAAGGAGACATGAGGCAAGACCTGACGGTGGCGGAGCGAATACGCGGGCGGTTCGACCGCCTGACCCGGGCGGAACGGCAGCTGGCCAACACCATGCTGGCCAACTATCCGGTGTCCGGGCTGGGCAGCATCACCGCCGTTGCCGAAACCTCGGGTGTCTCGACCCCGACGGTGGCGCGCATGGCCAAGAAACTCGGCTTTGTCGGATTCCCGGACCTCCAGGCCAATTTGCGGGCCGAGCTTCAGGCCACGATCTCGAACCCCATCGCCAAACACGACCGCTGGGCCGAGAACGCGCCCGATACCCATATCCTGAACCGCTTCGCCGACGCGGTGATGGAGAACATGCGGCAAACCCTGGGGCAGATTAACCCGGACGTGTTCAACGCGGTGACCGCCCTGCTCTCCGACCGAGGCCGGTCGGTCCATGTGGTGGGCGGCCGCATCACGCGCTCCCTGGCGGACTATTTCTTCACCCATATGCAGGTGATCCGCAGCGGCGTCACGCTGATCGCATCGAACTCGAACACCTGGCCGCACTATGTGCTGAATATGAAAGCCGGGGACGTGCTGGTGGTATTCGACATCCGCCGCTACGAGCACGACATGCTGCGACTTGCTGAAATGGCCGGATCGAAAGATGTGAAACTGGTGCTTTTCACCGATCAGTGGGGCTCGCCCACCGCCAAGCACGCGACCCACAGCTTCCATTCGCGCATCGAGGCGCCATCCGCGTGGGACTCGTCGGTGGTCATTCTTTTCATCGTGGAATCTCTCATCGCCGCCGTGCAGACCGCCACCTGGGAAGAGACCCGGGATAGAATGAGAGCGCTCGAAGTCCTCTTCGATCAAACCAAGTTATTTCGCAAATTCGTCTAGACCGCCGAAGCGCTTACCGTCGAGTTCCCCGCTGTCGTTGGACGTGGCGCGGGAACTCTTTCAATCCACGCGCGTTCTTCGACTGTTGGTGCTCATAACCGTATGGAGAGGGGATTTCCATGGCGAAGGACGCAGTCACCCTGCTGAAGGAAGACCACGCAACAGTCAAGAAGCTGCTGAAAAAGCTTGTGGAAACGACCACGAGGGCGAGCAAAGCGCGTCCGGAACTGCTTGAGGAGATCGCGAAGGAACTCAAAATCCATACGAAAATCGAGGAAGAGATTTTCTATCCCGCCTTCAAGCGTGCGGGAAAGAAGGAGCACGAAACCCTGAATTACGAGGCCTTGGAAGAACACCGCGCGGTGGAAAAGCTGGTCTTGCCGGATCTGCAGAATACCGACCCGAGCACCGAGCAGTTTTCCGGGCGCGCAAAGGTGTTGAAAGAACTCGTCGAGCACCACGCCGACGAGGAAGAAAAAGAGATGTTTCCGAAGGCGAGAAAGGCAATCTCGCGGGAACAGCTCAAGGCTCTGGGCCAGCAGATGCAGGACCGCAAGGACGAGTTGAGTCGGCAGATGTAAGCCGCGATTTCAATGGGTCGAACGGCTTAGCCGGGACCGCCTTTGACGTCGCTCATGAGTTCCTGCTGACCCTTGGGCGTTTGATCCTTGCGGGCCTTGACGCTGAACGACGCATCGGTTTCGAGGATGACCCAGTCCGCACCGGTCAGACTATCGATTCCCTTCTGGCGCAGGGCGGCATAGACCTCTCCCTCGCTCACGCGCTCCTTTCGCATATTGTTTTTCAACAGGCTGCCTTTGTGCAGGAGGAACACGGGCTCCGGCTTTACGGCGTCGCGGAACATCTTGCTGCGGATCACGAGCGACGTCGTTATCCATTGCAGCAACATCAGGACGGCAATCCCCGTCAGGCCGTCCGCGACGGATACGTTCTTGAACAGGGCGCTTGAGGAGACAAGTCCGCCGATCGCGACCGTGATCACCCAGTCGAAATTGTTCATTTGCGAGGTCGTGCGTTTGCCGGAAATGCGAACCATCACGACGACCGCGGTGTAGAGAACGACCGCCGAGAGGCCGACGCTGGCCAGCCGGTCCCAACTGTTGAACCAGGTATCGATATCTTTCATAGGCCGGACCACGCGGTTTCAGGAGAAAGGAAAGTCGCCAAGTTTGTCTGACCAGGGGCCATCTACCCTAACGGGAATACCTGTTCCTTGGTTCCCCCACAGGCCGGGACATAGGCTATGCGCCACGCGCCGAAGTTCATTCGGCGCTGATTCAGGGGCTAGTTAGGCTTATCTTGCCCCCCCAAAACGATCGGCATATAAAAGCAGTATGAAATACTTGTACGGTATTATTATTGCGCAATTTATTGGCGGCTGGGGGGCCAGATTTTTTCTATGACTATGGCTTTACAAAAAGTCGAGACGGGGGTCACCGGTTTTGATGACCTTACCCGAGGGGGTCTGCCCAAGGGTCGCGCCACGCTGGTCTGCGGCGGTCCCGGCTGTGGCAAAACGCTGCTGGCAACCTGTTTTCTCATGCACGGCGCGGCGAACCAGGATGAACCGGGGGTCATGATCTCCTTCGACGAGCGCCCGGATGACCTGTACGTCAATACGAACTCATTGGGTTTCGATCTACAGGATCTTGAAGCGCGAAAGCTTCTTGCCATCGATTTTGTGCATATTGAACGCTCCGAGCTTGAGCAAAGCGGCGCCTTCGATCTCGAAGGCCTGTTCATCCGCATAGACCATGCCGTGCAAACCGTCGGCGCAAAACGGGTCGTCCTGGATACCATCGACACCCTTTTCGCGGGTCTGCCCGACGAGGCGACCGTCCGCGCGGAACTGCGCCGCCTGTTTGGCTGGCTCAAAGACAAAGGTCTGACCACTGTCATTACCGCCGAGCGCGG
Organism: Kiloniellaceae bacterium; assembly: GCA_021776215.1. Classification (GTDB taxonomy): domain Bacteria; phylum Pseudomonadota; class Alphaproteobacteria; order Kiloniellales; family J153; genus JAJFGI01. Next base: position 13,003 of record JAJFGI010000050.1, read on the forward strand.
CGAGAAGACTTTTAGTCGGCAGGGTATCGAGGAATACGTCTCCGACTGCGTCGTCCTGCTCGATCATCGCGTCAATGGAGAGGTCTCGACGCGACGCCTGCGCATCGTAAAGTATCGCGGCACCACGCACGGCACCAACGAATACCCTTTCCTGATCGGCGAGGACGGCCTTTCCGTATTGCCGGTGACCTCGGTCGGACTGACGCACAACGTATCCTCCGAAAGGCAGCCCACCGGCATTGCCGGTTTGGACGAGATGCTGGAAGGACAGGGCTACTACAAGGGCAGCAGCGTTCTGATAAGCGGCGGCCCCGGCTGCGGGAAATCGAGCCTGGCAGGGCATTTTGTCGAGGCCGCCTGTGCTCGGGGCGAAACTTGTCTTTACTTCGGCTTCGAGGAGTCTCCGCAGCAAATCGTCCGCAATATGAACTCGATCGGCATCAACTTGCAGCCATTGATCGAGCAGAATTTGTTGCACTTCCATACCGCGCGGCCGACTGAACACGGTCTGGAGACTCACTTGGCGATCATGCACCGTGTGATCCAAGAACTGTCGCCAAGCGCGGTGGTTATCGATCCGATTTCCGCACTCGTGACCGGCGTGGAGCTTGGCCAATCGCAGCTCATGATGCTTCGGCTCATCGACTATTTGAAATCGATCGACGTGACGACGCTTTTCCTGGACCTCCAACAGCAGTCGGGAATCCTTCATACTGAAATGAACGTCTCCTCGCTGATGGACACATGGCTACTGCTTCAAACGACACTCGAATCGGGGGATGCGAAGCGCCAAATGCAAATTGTAAAATCACGGGGCATGTCACATCCGCTGCAACTCCTTGCGATGGAGATCACGAAGCACGGGGTGACGGTTGGCCACGCCGGAAAACCGAGATGAGCAACACGGTTCAGGCCTACCAGGGCGCCACAGACAACGAGCGACTCGAGTTGCGCCTATACGTCGCCGGCCAGACCGATCGATCGTTGCGCGCCATAGCAAACCTGAAGCGGATCTGCGAAGCGCACCTGGCGGACCGCTACACGATTGAGATCATCGACCTCCTGGTCCAGCCGCAACTCGCTGCGGGCGATCAAATAATGGCGCTCCCGACCTTGGTGCGCCGGCTGCCGCCACCCCTCAAGAAGATCATCGGCGACCTTTCCAACGACGAGCGCGTTTTGGTGGGCCTTGACATTCGGCCGCAGAAACAATGATGAATTAGGGACGCCCCGGTGCAAGAACGTGACATCCATTACGCGATGACGTTGTTCGTTACGGGAGCGACCATTCGGTCGGTTCAGGCGATTGCCAATGTCCGTGCCTTCTGCGAAAAGGAACTTTCCGACAATTACCGCCTGGAAGTAGTCGACCTATGCGATACGCCCGAGCGGGCGCGACTTGATCAGATCCTCGCGGCACCGACACTGGTCCGCCATGATCCGAAGCCGGCGCGACGACTGATTGGGGACATGTCCAACCAAGACCGCCTGAACGACATGATCAAACTGGCGTAATGGCGCAATGCAGGGAAAGATATCCGCCAGCCAGGTCGACACCGTAACTGAGTTCGAAGAGCTTCGAAGCCGGCTAGCCGAAGCAGAAGAAACTCTACGCGCGATGCGCGCCGGCGAGGTCGACGCGCTGGTTGTTGACGGACCCGAGTCGGAGCCCCGGGTTTATACCCTGAAGTCTGCGGTCGAACCCTACCGTCTGCTGATCGAGCAGATGGCCCAGGGTGCGCTCACGGTGTCCCGTGACGGCTACATTCTCTTCTGCAACGCCAGCTTCGCCCGCCTGCTCGGTCGGCCGCGGGAGCGGTTGCTGGGCGCGCGGCTGAGCGATTATGTCGCGCCACGCGCAACCGCGACACTCGATGAATTGCTCGCGAGCAGACACGAGCCCGGCCGCGAAATCGAAATGCTGGATCTCGACGGCAATATCGTTGAGGCATATGTAACGTCAGCGCCGCTCGTGATCGAGGGCGACGAGATGCGCTGTCTCGTTGTCACCGACCTTTCCCAGCAGGAACTAAGATTACGTCATGCGGCGACGGTCGAGGCGTCGAAGGATTTGATCTACGCACTCGACCGCCACCTGAACATTCAATCCTGGAACCGCGGCGCGGCGGAACTGACCGGCCTGTCCGCGGCGGAAGCGATAGGTCGAAACGAACGGGATCTATGGCCGCAGGACCATCGCGAAGACCTGGAGCAATTGACGCTGCGGGTTCAAAAGGAAGGGACAGCCGCCTCGATCGACGCGACGCGTCGGTGCCGCGACGGCTCTCTCGCGGAGCTCATCTATACGCTTACGCCCTTGAAGGCCCGTGACGGACAATTGACCGGGTATTCGGTCGTGGCTCACGATATTACCGAGCGCAAGAAGGCCGAGGTAGCACTCCGGGAACGGGATGTCCGGGTGCGGCTGCTTGCCCAGGTGGTCGATAACTCGCCCGATTTTATCGGAATTTCCGATACGAGTGGGATGCCGGTTTATGTGAACGAGGCGGGATTGCACCTGGTGGGAGCAGACATCGAGCAGGCCCGCCGTACGCTGGTTTCGAATTACTTCATCCCCGAGGAACAGCCATTCATTCGCGACGTCGTTCTACCCAGCGTATTGCGGGAAGGTCAGTGGTCAGGCCCGCTGCACTTCTGTCACATGCAGACCGGCGCGGCCATTCCTGTTTTGTACAATGTATTCCGTATCGACGATCCGGAAACAGGAGAGCCAACTCAGTTCGCGACGGTGACCCGTGACCTCACCAAACAAAGGGAAGTCGAAGCGCACCGCGAGTTGCTGCTCGCCGAGCTAAACCACCGCGTAAAGAACACGCTCGCGACGATTCAAGCGCTGGTTTCCCACACCTTGCGGCATTCCGCGGACATGGAGTCATTCCGAGAGGCAATCGTCGGTCGTCTTTTCGCCATTGCCAGTGCGCACGACATCTTATCCAAAAACGATGATGATCGCGCCAGCCTAAAGAGGCTCGTCGCGAAACAAGTTGGTCCGTACGCGAAAATCGACGGTATTCGCCTGAGATTGGACG
>JAJFGI010000006.1 GCA_021776215.1 Kiloniellaceae bacterium
GGGATCAACCGCATAGGCGAACACCGACGGGCCGCAATCATGGATATCCGCGGGCCCGAAACCGGCGGCAAAGGAAATACTGGCGACCGGGCCGCGCTCCAGGTCGGGGAGGCGGGCATACAGACTCCGGGCCGGCTCGATCATGGTACAGCCGGCTTGCACCGGAATAAGGAATGGAATTTGTCGGTAGGCCTTGGCCCGTGCCGCCCCGCCGCGCAGCAGCGAGGCGAGCTGCACCGCGGCGCGGCCGCCGGTCTCCGCCATGTCCACGTGCGGATAGGTGCGAAAGGCGATCAGCCGGTCGGCCAGGGCGATCATCTGCGGGGTCACGTTGGCATGCAGATCCAGGCTGGCGACGATCGGCACGTCCGGCCCGACGACGGCGCGCACCAAGCGCAATAGCTCGCCCTCGCCGTCCTCCGTATGCGCGCAGACCATGGCGCCGTGCAGATCCAGGTAGACCGCATCGACGTGCCGCAAATCCTGCAGATCGGCAACGATCTGCCCGGCGATGCGGTTGAAGGCGTCCTCGGTCACCTGCGCCGACGGCGTAGCCTGCGCCCACGACAGCGGCAGCAGGTCGTGCCCGTCGGCGCGCGCCGTGTCGATAAACCCGGCGATGGGTATGTTCAATCCGGCCGTCGCCTCGAACAGCGCGCCGCCGCGCGTCAGACCCGGCCAGGCGCCGGCGCGGGCAAAATCCTCGAAGGTCGCCTTGGACGGCGCGAAGGTATTGGTCTCGTGTTGAAAGCCGCCGATGGCGATGCGGGCCATGCTTGCCTGTCTCCGAATCAGAAAAAGGGGCCTACGCGGCGGCGCGGCGCGCCCGGCGCAAGGCGAAGACCCCCTGCCCGGTCACGGCCAACAGGACCACCGCCCCGCCAACGAGGCTTAGCGCGCTGGGCACCTCATCCACGAAGACCCACACCCAAAGCGGCGCCATGATCAGGGTCAACCGGCCGATCAGCGCCACCTCTGCCGCCGGCACATAGCGGGTTCCCGTGGCAACCAGGACGTACTGCAGCGCCAACTGAACGACCCCCAGGACCACCGCAATGCCCAGATCGTGCCGGCTGATGGTCAAGTCCGCCGCGACGAGGGCGGCGATGATCGCGCTGCCCACGCCGGCCAGGCAGATGGCCGGAATCATGTCCACCGACCGCCCCTTGCGCATGGCCACCAGCGCCGTCGAGTAGCAAAGAGAACATCCCAGCGCCAACAGGTTGCCCAGGGCCGTGCCGCTGGCCAGTCCGTCCCCGAACATGAGGCCGATGCCAACCAAGGACAGGGCCATGGCGACAAGGGTCGCCGGCGCGACCTTTTCGCGCATGGCCAGCCAGGCGAACAACGCCGCGAAGAAGGGCGACAAACTGACGGTAAAGACGACGTTGGCGACGGTCGTTTCCAGCAGCGCGAAAATGAACAGGATAAAGGCGGCGGTCAGCGACACGGTGACCACCCAACCGGCACCGCCGCCGCTGGCGAACGCCGTCAGGGTGCGCCCGCGGTGCCGGACGGCGATGAACAGCAGCATGGCGGCGACGAACGCCAGCGACCGGTAGAACAAGATCTGCCAGCCCCCCGCCGCCTCCACCAGACGCACAAGGATCCCGGCGAGGCTGGTGAAGAACGTCGCCGAGACCAGACAGATCACCCCCGTACGGTACTGCGCCGCCTCAGATGTCCGCATAAACGTGCGTCTCGGCCTTTCCGCCAGGGTGGGTCACGGCGCCTTGGTAGGCCGGGCCGACCGTCTGCGCATAGCGCCACAGGGCGCCGGACTGATAGTCGTGCTCGCGCGGGGTCCACGCCTTGCGCCGCTTGGCCAACTCCGCCTCGCTGAGATCGACGTTCAGGATACCGGCTTCGGCGTCGATCTCGATCATGTCGCCGTCGCGCAGCAGGCCGATGGGACCGCCGACCGCCGCCTCCGGCCCCACATGGCCGACGCAGAATCCTCGGGTGGCACCCGAGAATCGGCCGTCGGTGATGAGCGCCACCTTATCGCCCATGCCCTGGCCGTAGATGGCCGCCGTGGTCGACAGCATCTCGCGCATGCCCGGCCCGCCCTTCGGCCCCTCATAACGGATGACGATGACCTCGCCGTCCTTGTAGTCGCGGCGCGCGACGGCGGCATAGGCGTCTTCCTCGCACTCGAACACCCGGGCCGGGCCGCGGAACTTCTGGTTCTTCATGCCGGCGACCTTCACGATCGCCCCCTCCGGCGCCAAGTTGCCGCGCAGGCCCACGACCCCGCCGGTCGGGGTCAGCGGCCGCGCCGTCGGGCGGATCACGTCCTGGCCGTCGGGGAAGGTCACATCGGCCAAATTCTCGGCCATGGTCTTGCCGTTAGCGGTGATGCAATCGCCATGAATGAAGCCGCCGTCCTGCAGCGCCTTGAGCAGCACCTGCACGCCGCCCACCTCGTACATGTCCTTGGCCACATAGCGGCCGCCCGGCTTCAAATCGGCGATATAGGGTGTTTCGCGGAAGATCCTCGCCACCTCGTGCAAGTCGAAGTCGATGCCGACCTCATGAGCGATGGCCGGAAGGTGCAGCCCAGCATTTGTCGATCCGCCGGACGCGGCAACCACCCGCGCTGCATTCTCCAGGGCTTTGCGGGTCACGATGTCACGCGGCCGGATGCCCGAGGCCAGCAGCGCCATCACCGCCTGGCCCGAAGCCTCCGCATAGGCATCGCGGGACTCGTACGGGGCCGGCGCGCCGGCCGAGCCCGGCAAGGCCAAACCGATGGCCTCGGAGACGCAGGCCATGGTGTTGGCCGTGTACTGGCCGCCGCAGGACCCAGCAGAGGGACAGGCGACGCACTCGATTGTGTGCAACTCCTCGTCGGACATGCGCCCGGCGGAATGGCTGCCGACCGCCTCGAACACATCCTGCACGGTGATGTCCTTGCCCTTGTGCCGCCCGGGCAGGATCGAGCCGCCGTACATGAACACCGACGGCACGTTCAGCCGCACCATGGCCATCATCATCCCCGGCAGCGATTTGTCGCAGCCGGCCAGGCCGACCAGCGCATCATAGCAGTGACCGCGCATGGTCAATTCGACGGAATCGGCGATCAGATCCCGGCTGGCCAGGGACGATTTCATGCCCGCGTGGCCCATGGCGATGCCGTCGGTCACCGTGATGGTGGTGAACTCGCGCGGCGTGCCGCCGGCCGCCTTGACCCCCCGCTTCACCACCTGAGCCTGGCGGGCCAGGGAGATGTTGCACGGCGCCGCTTCGTTCCAGCAGGTGGCCACGCCGACAAAGGGCTGGGCGATCTCCTCCTCGGTCATGCCCATGGCGTAGTAATATGACCGGTGCGGCGCCGAAGCGGGGCCGACGGAGACGTGGCGGCTCGGCAGTTTCGACTTGTCGAAGGCCGGCTTTGCCTTGGTATCCAGGGGCATGCGCGTTATCCTCGCGGTTTCGCGTGAGCGATTTTGAGTGGGAGACGAAGAATAGCGGTGGGGCCGAGCCCCCTCCAAGGTTTTTTCGGCAACCCTCCAGTTCGGATGGCGCATAACGCGGGGAGACAGGCGTGGGCAACCAGATCGAAACCATCACCATCGTCGGCGGCGGTACCGCCGGCTGGATGGCGGCCGTCTACCTGGCGACCCGCTTCGGCCGCCAGCCGAACCGGCCCGGCCCGCGCATCGCCCTGGTCGAATCGCCCAACGTCCCGACAGTCGGCGTCGGCGAGGCCACCGTCCCGGCCATGCGCAACTGGCTGGAGGACATGGGCATCGACGAGAACGAGTTTCTCCTGCGCTGCAACGGCTCGTTCAAGATGGGCGTGCGCTTCGTCAACTGGGACGTCGCCCCCGACGGCACCCCCGCGGACTACATCCACCCCTTCCAGGGGGTGACGAGCGAGATCAACGGCATCAGCACCGGCTATTACTTCCACGCCTTCGGCAACCCCGATGGGAAAGCCGACGCGACCGACGCTCTGACTCCGTCAACCGCCCTGATCAACGCCGGCCGCGCCCCCCGCGGCGTGCAAAAGAAGCCGGACGACGGTGACGTGCGCTACGCCTATCACCTGGACGCCGGCCTGTTCGCCGGATTCCTCAAGGAGGTCGCCCTGGCCCGCGGCGTGGAGCACGTTCTCGACGACGTGGACGACGTGGAGGTCGGCGAGAAGGGCTTCATCGATGCACTGCAGTTGCGCCAGCGCGGCCGCTATCCGGTCGAGCTGGTCATCGACTGCACCGGCTTCAAAGGCCTGCTCATCAACAAGGCCCTGGGCGAACCGTTCGAGCCCTACGGCAAATCGCTGCTCTGCGACCGCGCCCTGGCCGTGCAGATCCCCCACACCGATCTGGGCAAGCTGTCGCCGTTCACCCAATCGACGGCGCTCGGCGCCGGTTGGTCGTGGCGCGTGCCCCTCTATTCGCGCATCGGCACCGGCTATGTGTTTTCCAGCGCCTTCCGCACCGATGAGCAGGCGACCGCCGAATTTCTCGCCCACCTCGGCCCCGCCGCCGCCAAGGCGGAGCCGCGCGCCCTGGCCATGCGCGTCGGCCGCACCCGGCGCAGCTGGGTCGGCAATTGCGTCGCCGTCGGCCTCTCCGGCGGCTTCATCGAGCCCTTGGAATCGACCGCCATCTTCCTGATCCAGCGGTCCCTGTCCACCCTGGGTCAGTACATGCCGGACCGGACCTTCGACCCGGTGCTGGCCCGCCGGTTCAACACGGTCATCGAACGCATCTACGCCGAGATCCGCGATTTCATCGTGCTCCACTACTGCGCCTCGAACCGGGCCGACGATCCGTTTTGGGAAGCCGCCCGCCACGACATCGAGATCCCGGATCAACTCCGCGAGAACCTGGAGGTCTGGTCCCGCGTCCTGCCCAATCCCGGCGATGTCCCGAACAGCCATCTGTTCAACTTCCTGAGCTACATGCTGGTGCTGTTCGGCAAGCGCTACTACGACGGCGTGACGTTCCCCATTCAGGGCACGTTGCCCGGCGCCGACTGGACCGGCTTCAGCCGCGCCCTCGACGAGCTCAAGACCCGCCTGATCCGCGAGCTTCCCAGCCACACCGACCTCCTCACGCAACTCCGCGCCCAAGCCGAAGCCGCCCGCGGCATCACCGCGCCACCCCCCACCCCGGCGCCGGCCCTTCGGCCATCCGTCCCGTTGCCCGGTCAGACCATGCGCCCCGAAATCCGCTTCAAGCCCGGCGTCCTGTCC
>JAJFGI010000051.1 GCA_021776215.1 Kiloniellaceae bacterium
CTGCGTCGTGATCAGTCCGGAGTAGGCGCTTAGAGCAGATCCGGGTCGGATGGAATCGCCGAAGGCGATCCATCGACCCGGTGAATCTGCTCTAACTAATTGGGGACACCGTTACAAATACTTCTTGGGGATCGCCGCGCCGACCGTGTATTTCGGATCGACGAAGTTGCCCAGCCGCACTTTGCCGCACTGGCTGAGCATCATGTAGGCATCCCACTGGTCATAGTTGTATTCGGCCACCATCCAGCGCACTAACTCGCGGTAGGCGATGCGGGTGGCATCTTCCAGGGGCCGCGTGCTGCCGATCGCCATGATGAAGTCGTCGGCTTCCAGCCGCGGCCATTCGATCGGCCAATCCTTGATGAGATCGACCGTGATGGTCGTGGTGGTGGGATACTCCACGGCCACGCCGCAGACCTCTCCGTCTCCCTGACAGGCATGGGCATCGCCGATAAACAGACGTCCGCCGGGCGCACGCACCGGCAGATAGGTGACCGTCCCGGGACCCATGTCGGGCAGGTCCATGTTGCCGCCATGGTTATCCGGGGTCAGCGAGTTTATCGAGTCAATCTGTGGGGAACAGCTGAGCGTGCCGATGTGCGGCTTATAGGGCAGCGTGACCCGATCGCTCCAGTAGACACTTTTCTCGTCGACATTGACCTTGCGCACCTTCTCGGGCAGCGGGTCGTTCAGCATCGCCGTGTAGTACGTGCCGGTCAGGGCGCCGAACTCCTTGATCATGCAGCAGGTCCCACGCGGCTGCGCGCCGCGCGGCACCATCTTCTCGATGTGCACGGCGAGTACGTCGCCCTTCTCGGCGCCCTCGATCATGATGGGGCCGCATTGCGGATTCAGCCACGGCATTTCCAGAATTTCCGAGGGCACGTCGTTCTCGCTCTTGATCTTGCCTTCGAAGGCATCCTGCGTCTCGACGACCACGCGATCGCCGGGCTTGATGTGCAGGACCGGCTCGGAATAGGGACCGATGGTATAGTGATAGGTTCCCTGCATGGCCTCGGTCAGCTCGTGCGTGACGCCGGACGAGCCGCCGCCCACACCTTTCGCGTACATGATTGACTTGCTAACCCACTCGTTGGGATAGCTCCGCATAATCATTTCCATGCCACATTCTCCCTCGGCACATATCTAAGCATTCGACCGGCAGACCGCCGGGCGCCCGGGACGGCCCTCATACAGCCAGGAATTCGGCCACCCTCTCGGTATCCAGCAACGACTCACGTTCGACTTCGGCGACGACCCGGCCCTTGTCCAAGGCATAGGCGCGCGTTGCCACCGTCTGCATGAGGTCTATGTTCTGTTCCACGATCAGGACGGTCAGTCCCTTTTCCGCGTTGAGGCTTTTGATGAAGCCGCCGATCTCCTGAATAATGTTCGGCTGGACGCCGTCGCTCGGCTCGTCGAGCAGAAGCAGGTCCGGCGAGCTGATGAGGGCGCGGGCAATCGCCAGCATCGCTTGCTGACCGCCGCTGAGTGTCCCGCCCCTCTGGGTCAGGCGATCTTTCAAAATGGGGAAATAGCCGAACACCAGATCGAAATCGAGCGACTGCTTGGCGGCGTTGATCATGCCGCCCATGCGCAAATTGTCGCGGACCGACATATCCGGGAAAATACCGCGACCTTGGGGCACGTAGCCGATGCCCAACCTGGCCCTCTTGTCCGCGGACAACCGGCTAATATCCTCATCGCGGAACATGATCCGGCCGGCGCGCACCGGCAGGAGTCCGATGAGCGTCTTCATCAGTGTGGTTTTGCCGACCCCGTTGCGCCCCAAGACGCCGACGACCTCGCCGCGCTCGACGGTGATGTCTACGTCTTGCAGAACATCACCGGTGGCATAGCCGGACCGAAGAGCTGAAGTGGACAGAAGCACGCCGATTCTCCCTCAAGCCCGGCCAAGGTAGATCTTCCGCACGTCCTCGTGTGCGGTGATCTTGGTGACCGTACCCTCGGCAAAGATCCGCCCCTGGTGCAACACGGTCACGACCTGCGCGACGTCCTTGACGAACGCCATGTCGTGCTCGACCACCACGGTCGTCAGTCCGGTCGAGTTGAGGTGTTTGAGCACCTTCGCGGTCTGCTGGGTTTCTTCCGCTGCCATTCCGGCGGTCGGTTCGTCCAGCAGGATCAGGTTCGGGTACCCCACGAGAACCATGGCGATCTCCAACCACTGAAGTTGGTTGTGCGAGAGTTCCGCGGCCTTGGTCTCATCGTTCGGGTCGAGCCCAAAGGCGTCCAAGGCGAATTCGAGCCGTGCCTGACCGGCCTCCTTGTTTTCCAGCTTGGCCGAGGCTTGCGGGATCGTCAGGTTCTCGCGAACGCTCAGCTGATGAAAGGCGCGGTTGGTTTGGAACGTCAGCCCGACTCCCAGCCTGACGCGCTGAAACGCCTGGGTACGGGTCACGTCCTGGCCGAAAAAGAAGATCTGCCCGCTGTCCGCGCTCTGGATGCCGCACAGCATGGCGAACAACGTCGATTTTCCCGCGCCGTTCGGTCCGATCATGCAGCGAAATTCGCCGTGCATGACCTTGAAATTTACGTTGTCGGCGGCAACCACGCCGCCGAAGCGTTTGTTCAGGGATCGGGTCTCGATCACGGCAGTGAGTTCCATGACTATTCGACCCTATGGCTGCGACGGTGCCGTGCGCCGCGTTCTGAAACGCCCCAGGCGCTCGGCCACCATGACGACGATACCGCGCGGGAAGAACAGCATGGTCACGACCAACAGCGCGCCGATGATCACCATCGCGTACTGATTGCCCTGAGCGGATAGGGTGTAGGTGACCCAGTTGAGGGTGAAGGTCGAGATGACGACGGCCAGCAGGCTCGTGGTCCCGCCGACCGCGGCCCAAATGACCGGCAGGGCTGCCTGCAGCAGTCCGACTTGGCTGGGTGTGATGTAGTTGCCCCACTGGACATAAAGCAGCCCGCTGAGGCCCGCAAGCACGGCCGAGAGGACAAAGACAACCCATTGCCGTGCGCGAATGTCGTAGCCGAGCAGCTCGGTGCGCAACTCGTCCTCACGGATGGCGACGATGACCTGACCGAAGTTGGAATTGACCAGCATCCGTAGACTGAAATAGCAGGCCAGGACGACAAAAAGGCAGAGGTAATAGAAAGAATAGCCTTCGAAGACGAACCCGCCCAGTTGGAACCAGGGAATTCCCGTCATTCCATTGTAGCCGCCGAGCAGGACCGAGCCGATGCGCCACTGGTAGCCGGCAGTCTGGCCGAGAAACGTCTCGAGCAGCAGGGTCAGGACCAGCGTCAAAATCGGGATGATCCACTTCTGCACCCGCGCGTAGAACACGAAGTAGCCGAAGATACCGGCCACGAAAGCGCTCGCCAGGAGGCCAGCGGCGACCCCGGCGAGCGGGCCGAAGGCGTTTTCCGACATATTGCCGGCGACGATACCGTACACGTACCCGGCAATTCCGAAGTAAGCCACATGGCCAAAACTCAGCACGCCGCCGTACCCCCACAGCAAGGCCATGCCCAAACCGAGCGGGATGTTGAGCAGATAGAAGGAGACGTTGGCTACCCGGAAGGCGGACGTCTGCGTCGGGTACAAAAGGAACAGCAGAATGATCACGCCGAAGCCGATCCAGAACACGCGGGTCCGGCCGATGTCGGCGCCCCCAGAGATCAGGCCAACGATCGTTCTCACCGCGCTGCTCCCCCTGCGCGGCGGATAAAGTATTTCTGCAGCGCGGCGGATATGCCGTTCGGCATGATGCGGATGATGATCAGCGCCGCAAACAGCAGGGCGACGGTCCCCGAAAAGGCGCCAAAGGCCATCCCGATCGGTGTTTTGACCGCGGCCAAGAGGGCGCTGCTCGCGACCGCCCCGACGATCACGTTGGCGGCCCCGCCGACCACCACGGTTATAAAGGCGGGCGCGACGAACTGCTGGCCCATGAAGGGCGCGATCGTGACGGTGGGCGCCAGCAGGGCGCCGCTGAGGCCGGCGAGGCCGGCGCCGAGGCTGAAGGTCAGGGTGTAGATCCGGGGCGTGCGAACGCCAAGGCTTCTCGCCATTTCGGGGTTCTGCATCGTGGCCTTGGCCTGCAGCCCGTACAGCGTACGGTTATAGAGCCACCAGAGTCCCAGTATGAGCAGCAGGGACACCAAGACGAGGATGAGCCAATAGTCCGAAAACGAAAAAACTCCATAGGAGAACGAACCGCCGGGGATTTTTATCGACGGCAGGAAGGGGCCGAAGAAGAGAAGTGTGCCCTGGCCGAGCACCAAGCTGACGCCCCAGGTCACGACCAGAGCGCCCAACTCGCGGCCATAGAACCGTCTGACGATCAGCAGCTCCAGCACGGCACCAAACGCTGCGGCGACGAAGAAACCCAGGATCACCGACAGCCAGAAGGGGACGCCGGCGTGAACGGTGAGCGTCGCCGTGTAGGCCCCGATCATCATCAACTCACCATGGGCCAGATTGATGATGTTCATCATGCCGAGAATGACGACCAGTCCAAGGGCCGCCAAAAAAAAGAACGCGGCACTTGTCGCAAATTGATAGAGCAGGCTCAGCACCAGCGGCAGTACATCCATCGCGAACCCCGGCTATGCAAAACTGGGTTGCTCCGGCCAAGGCAAGCCTTCGGCCGGAGCAACACCTGATGCGAGCTATTCTATTACGACTTGGAGAACATAGAGAAGAATGGATCCTCGTCCGGGATGTACTGCTTATATTCCTTGTTCCTCACCAGGTTGACGCCGACGCGTTGCAGCCACCACGGCTGGATGCTCGGCCACTCACGCACAAAGCTCACATTGTGATCGGCATCCGCGGTCGCCAGGCGGATGTAATGCGAACAGTGGTGCGTCGAGGGTTCGAGGAAAACCGCACCTTCCGGCGCCTCGATGCTGAGCCCTGATTCCAGCGCTTTTTTCACGGTCTCCTGGTCCGTCGTTCCGGCAAGACGCGCCGCTTTCGCATAAAGGTGGACCGAGAAGTAGGTGTTCTGCGCCATCTGCCCGATATAGGGATCATCGGGGAACATCTCGTACCAACGCTTCACGAACGCCCGGTTCCTCGTCGTTGGAATTTCTTCGATGTAGTTTACGCAGTTATACATGCGGTTCAGGGACGGCGGTTTGAAGCGGCGATGTTCGTAGCCCTGAGCCATGTTGACCGTCGAGGCCATCGGATATTCCAGGCCGGCGGCCGAGGCTTGCGGGTAATAGTTCGACTGGTTCGATCCGACGAGCAGCGTGAAGACCCAGTCGGGCTTTGCCGCCTGAATCCGCGCGATCGAGGTCGTGAAGTCCGAAACACTGAGCGGGACGAACTCCTCCTCGATGATCTTGCCGCCGACGAGCGGCGCGAAAGCCTTGGTCCAGGCCGCGGTCAACTGGCCGAAGTTATAGTCGGCCGCGATGGTGTAGACTCGTGGCCCGAACTTTCGAATCATGTAATCCACAACGGGGATCACCTGCTGTTCGACGATCGCGCCGGTGCAGAACGTGTTCGAGTCGGCAACACCGCCCTCGTACTGGTTGGTGTAGAAATAGAGCTGCTTGTGCTGGTCGACGATCGGCCGGATCGCCTCTCTTTCGGCACTCGTGAATCCGGCGACCAGGCAGTCCACCTTGTCTTCCTGGATTAGCTTCCGGGTCAACTGTTGCCAGATGTTGTTGTTGGACTGTCCATCCGGCGCGAGGAGTTCAACCTTGCGTCCGAGTATGCCGGACTCGCCGGAATCGATCAGCACGTCCTCGTCCTCGACAAACCCGATGCCGGAATTGCTGAGCGCACCGCCTTTGTCGACGTATTTCAGGTCCTTGTCGCCAGCCCCCATGATCGGCGGATTAGCCGCGAAATTGCTCATCAAGCCGACCCCGCCGGAGGCGACGGGCCCGCCCTTGAGTGTCTTGCCCTCGTTGATCTCCTTGACCGCGAGTTGCGCCGCATGATGCTTCTGAACGCCGTATACGGCGAGGTTGCCTGAAAGGTCCTCGATGAAACCGATCTTGACCGGGCCGGTCTCGGCGGCGCGCGCCATGCGCAGGTTGGGCAGAACGGTGGCGGCCGTGACGACCGCGGCAGTGCCCGTCATGAATGCCCGCCGCGGGATTCCCCTGGAGGTCGTGGGTTCCGCCGCGGCTGAAGACTCCTGTGTTTTGGCCACAGTCCCCGGGTTCGGTGAAATATCCTTGTGCTTTGTCATTTGTCTCTCCCTGTCGTTGTCAGCGTTGCTGTTTCCTGGCCGGATGTCGCCTCGCTCTCGCGATGCGGCGCCGCGGCCGCCACATCGACGCCTAGCCGCGCATGGCTTGGCGCAGGATCCGCCGGTTTGCGTTTCCCAATAGTTCCCGAACGGAATCGGGACTCCCTACGATCAGACTGCTCAACTCCTCGATTGAGACCCTATGCTTCATGCTGTTGGCGCGTAGCAATTGATAGGCTTCGGCATCGCCGATAGCGAAGCCCTCCATGACGATGAGGATCGCCTTGAATAGGACCGGCCGCGCCTCGACGCGCCGCGTCAGGTCGGCCAAGCTTTTGTGGAGTTGCTGTTGCATCTCGAAGGTGCGGAAGGCAATGGCCAGTGCACTGAATACCCCGGTCGAGCCGATCGGCTTGGTCAGATACGCCGAAGGCCCCTGTGCCAAAGTCCATTCGATGCGGCCGGGTGCCTCGGATCCCATCACTGCAATCAACGGGATCGGCGCCCGGCTTGCCGGCCAGGCGAAGAGACCGTCATAGCCGAGATCGGCGTCGAAGAAGACGACGTCGACCCCTTCGGCGGAGATATCGTCCGCTGGCCACCTGCGGCGCGCCGTCAAGCCCAGGCTCTCCAGTTGCCGAATCAGGGTTTCGCTGTTGCTATCGGAGCGATGCAACACCAGCGCGTGGCAATCGCGAAAGTTCGGGAGACTCGACTTCCTCACTTGATCACCCTCAACCCAGGCCTGGAGGCCGTCATAGGCCGGTTTTCATCACGGTTCAGGTCGCCGAAGAACTGGCGGATATCAAAGCGCACCAAATAGGGATCCGGCTTCACCGCCGCCCCGGCCGTCCAAATAATTTCGAACTCCCCATCGCCGCGGGAGCGACCGAGGGACGGAGTCAGATAGCTATGATTGTTGTCCGAATCTATGCGCACGGGCCCCTGCGGTGCCGCGAGTTCGCAGCCGTAGACAGCTTGCTTGACCAGCCCGATCTCGGTTGACTTTGCCGCGTGGATCGCGCGAGCCAACAGAATGACCGCGATATAGGACGCTTCGGCGTCCGTCGAGGTCACCTTGTCGGCACCGAAGCGGGCCTTGAAGCGCGAGAGGAAGGTACGATTTTCGTCCCGGCCCATGCTTTGGAAATAGACGCTGGACGCGATATGCCCCCGCGCCGCCTGAGCGCCGATCGCCAGCAGTTCGGGCTCCGACAGATTGCAGCTCGTCACCGGCATGGCGGCAGGGTCGAACAGCGCATTGTGCCGGCCGGCTTCGCTGTATGCGCGCAGAAAGGCATAGGACGATTCGCCGATCAGCGTGCTGAAGATGAAGTCGGGCCGCGTTTCAGCGATCTCGACAATGACGTGCGCGATATCGGTCGAGCCCACGGGCAGATACTTCTCGGCGGCGACACCGCCATTACAGCCCAGCACGATCTCGCGCATGATGCGGTTGTTTTCCCACGCCCAGATATAGTTGGAGCCGATGCAATAGACGCGGTTGCCGTAATTGCGCAGCATGTATTCGATTAGCGGCACGATGTGCTGATTTGGCGCTGCGCCGGTGTAAATCACGTTGTTGCAGCTCTCGAATCCCTCGTAGTGGGAGGGATACCAAAGCAGCGCATCCAGCTTCTCGAAGACGGGGATGACCTCCTTGCGGCTGGAGGATGTGTAGCAGCCGACGACATGGCGCACCCCCTGAGTGCGGAGCATGTCCTCACACAGCAGACGGTACTGATCGAGATCGCCGGCCGGGTTCGCGACCTTGGGGGCGAAGGAAAAGTCGAACTCGGGGCACTGGTTGACTTCTTCGATCGCCAGCAGCGCGCCGTGCAGCATCTCTTCGCCGACGGTGCCGTAGGAGCCGGACGAGGAAAAGACCACACCGACCGGGATGACCGGCCGGCCTGGTCCTGGTCCTCGCCGCGAGGAAGTCCCCACCTCTGCCCCCCTACGCCACAAAGTAAAAGAGCCCGCCGCCACACCTCGTGGCTCGGGCTCCATTGCCCGATCCAAGGGCGCACCCTCGGATCAGCTATTTCATGTATATCCGCTCGCCGATCCTCTAAATTCGTTACGCATCGTCGCGGCGAGCGACCATTCCCGATGCGTCAGCCTTCAGCAAGTAAGGCAAATCGCGACGGAAGTGTCAAGACCGACGACTCGGCGCGGTATTTGTTCTCGGACGTCGCGGGATTGCCCCGGACTCCGGCGCAACCAGTGGCGCGAAGGAGCGGGCGATCTGGTTGACCATATAAGTCAGCTTTTCGGCGTTCACGATGCTGCACCTTCATCCCCCATCGCCTATTTGTCTGCCGCGGGCGCGGCTTGGCCGTTACCGCGGCACGGTTCCACGGCTTCGTCCTGCCCGCGCGAGTGGCGGTCGTCCAGCCGCCTAAATGGAGGACGCACTCGTGTTAAAGGGCGCGAGTGACGATCGAATGATTTCGGCGATCTCCATGGTCAACATCGACGGCTCGCGGCTCGCCGGGACGAGCAGCCAGATATCCATCGTAACGCGCGGCTCGAAGGGGCGCATGACAAGGCGGTCCTCCGAGTATTCCTTGGCCGCGAACGGCGGCACGATGGCGATGCCGAGTCCGTTCGCAACGAAGGCGCAAGCGCTCTCGGCCATCTGTGCCTCGATCTGGATGTTTTGCGGGACCCGCCCCTGGAAAGCCATGTCGACGACAAAACGCGAGCGGTCCTCACGGCCGAGCGAGATGAAGCGTTCATCGCGCAAGTCCTCCGCATGCAGGACGGACTTAGCCGTCAGCGGATGGCTGGCCGGCACGGCGCAGACGAGCGCGAATCGCGCTACCACCTCGCTCCGCACGTAGGGATGCTCGACCGGCAGTAGCGTTAGGCCGATATCCACTTGCTGGTTGGCCGTGAGATCGCCGATGCGCGGCGACGTGCGACTATAGAGCGACAGGCGGACGTCCGGCCGCTCCGCCAGGAAGGGGCTCAACGCGCCCGGCAGGAAGCGCATGGCGAGCGCCGGAAAGGCGGCGACGGTGACCTGCCCCCAGCGGCTTTCGCGCAAGGCCTGAACGACCTCGGCGATGCAGCCCTGTCCGCAGATCAAGGTGGCCGAAAACGAAGCGGAGTTCGAAACGCTCGCAAATCGCGCCGGCGCGATGCGCGCGCTCGGCTATGACCACGAAGAATTGATCGATCGGGCGGCGCTGCGCGCCCTGCTACCGGCGGTTGCCGACCATTGCGTTGGGGGACTCGCCTCGATGGGCGACGGTTATGCCAATCCCTACCGCACGACACTCGCCTTTAAGCGCAAAGCGCAGTCGCTTGCCGTGCGTTTTCTCGAGGAGACGCGGGCGCTCGACGTTTCCGAGACAGGCGGCGGCTGGCGGATCGAGACGTCGCGAGGTACGGTGTTCGGCCAGTATCTCGTCAATTGCGGCGGCGCCTGGGCGGGCGCGATCGCCGAACGGCTCGGCGAGCCTGTGCCGGTCGAAGCGATCGCCCCGATGATGATCGTCACTTCCCACCTGCCGCATTTCTGTGAAGCAGTCGTGGGTACCACCGGGCGGCCCTTATCCTTCAAGCAGATGCCGAACGGCACCGTCGTGATCGGCGGCGGCCGGCGTGGCACTCCCGACATGGCTAGCGAGCGCACCGAGTTGCGGTTCTCCGAGCTTGCCAAGACGGCCCGCGCGGCCGCCGAAGTCTTCCCGATCACGCGGCAGTCGCGGATCGTCCGTGCCTGGGCGGGAATCGAGGGAAGGATGCCCGACGATATCCCTGTGATCGGCAGTTCGGCGAAAGCCGAGCGCGTCGTCCACGCATTTGGTTTCTCCGCGCACGGCTTTCAGCTCGGGCCCGTGGTCGGCGGCATCGTTGCCGAACTGATCGTCACCGGACGCACCAACATGCCGATCGAGCCGTTCCGCATTTCCCGCTTCGCGCCGTGATCCATCCACCCCGATTGTATGGCGGGCCACCCGGAGGGGTGCGCCGCGAGCGTCGGGCCTGCGTCCGCCTAATCTCAGCCCATGCCGCCCGCCCGGGCCCTTTCTCGTGGAAAATCTGTGCGGGCGTGCGTGGCGCAGCGGATCGCCAGCGTCATAGTATCCCCGTGGGGGGATCACCGAGCGCGTGGGTGGGACCACCGATCGCCATCGGTAAATCTTTTGACCGAGCCATATTTTAAATGCCATGGGCAGCCGTGTCTGGATTTGCGGCCTATCCCCAGAGGGCTTGAGCGAATACCTCATGTGAAATTTCGAGCTCGGTGAAATTCTTGTGTGGTTCCGCATAGCTGTCGTGGGTTTGTTCGAGATTTTGCCGGTTCCATGACAAGGCCTATTGAGTCCGATTGGAGAAATTTTTCAACGAGTTCCGATAAATCAGGCTAGGCCTAGTGCCCTGGATCTGAAGTTCGTGGCATCAATTGCTGACCGTCATCCCGGACGCGACTTTCCTCCAAATCTTTGATTTGG
>JAJFGI010000052.1 GCA_021776215.1 Kiloniellaceae bacterium
AGCCTGGGCGTTCCGGCGCAATGAGCGGCGAAACCCCCGTCATGCCGGTGTCGCGCCGGCCCGTCGCGGCGGCCCTGCGCCTGGCGCTGCCGATTCTCGCCATCGCGGCGATTGCCGATCAGCTCAGCAAATGGGTTGTCCTGGAACGGCTGATGCAGCCACCGCGGGTGATCGAGGTGACCGACTTCTTCAATCTGGTCCTCATCCGCAATCCCGGCGTCAGCTTCGGCCTTTTCGGCGGCGATACCGTTTGGAAGCCATGGCTATTGTCGGCTTTGGCGTTGGCCGTCGTCACCGCCCTGTTTGTCTGGTTGAAGCGCCAGCCGGAACCCTTGCTCGCCGTGGCGGTCGGCTTGGTTGCCGGCGGGGCCATCGGCAACACCATCGACCGGCTCCGATTCGGCGCGGTTGTGGATTTTCTCGATTTCCATCTCGGCGACTGGCACTGGTATGCGTTCAACCTGGCGGACGTCGCGGTGGTCACGGGCGTTGCCTTGCTTGTTCTGGATGGCTTGTTCCAGGGCCGCGGCAGGAGTAAAACCTAGCCCCAGAGATAAATTCGGTTACCAGAGGGAGGTAAAGACCATGAGCCGGGGAATGGTCTTGAAAGTCGCGGTCACGATCGTCTTGGCCGTGACGTTGACGGCATGCGAGGGCGTGCGGAAACAATTTGGCCTGACCAAGCAATCGCCGGACGAGTTCCGCGTCGTCGCGCGGGCGCCTTTGACGTTGCCGCCGGATTTCGTTCTCCGCCCGCCCGAGCCGGGGGTCGCCCGGCCGCAGGAAGGCACGACGGCCCAACAGGCCCGCAAGGCGATCTTCCGGGCCGATGAGCCGACGGTCGCGGCCTTGGAGACGCCGGGGCCGCTGGACGGCCGGTCGGTGGGCGAGCAGTCGCTGCTGCGATCGGCCGGGGTCGAGAATGTGGATCCCAACATCCGCTTGGTGGTCGAGCGCGAAACCCTGCGCCTCAACGCCGAAAGCGAGGGCTTTATCGACACCCTGGTCTTCTGGCGCGAGAAGGAGGCGCCGGGCGCCGTTGTCGATGCCCAATCCGAGGCGGATCGCCTGCGCGAGAACGCGGCTTTGGGCAGGGAGGCGACCAGCGGACAGACCCCGACCATCGAGCGCCGCGGCAAGGCGTTTTTCGAGGGTATATTCTAGGCCGGCCGGCGGTCGATTTCGGCCGGATATCCGATCGACCGCGGTTGCAGCGTCGCCGCGAAACGCCATATAAGGACAATGCGCGCCCGGGGCCGTGAGGCTGCCGGCGCTTGGTGTCGGGCCTTTTACGGCCCGGCGGACCGATTTTTCGCCATTGCCAGCCTGGATACCGATATGCGCCGATCGCCGTCTGTCCCTGCCCACGGACTCGCCCGACTGGTGGGTGCCGCCGCCTTCAGCCTGGCCCTCGTCCTTACCGGACTCGCCTCCCTGGCGCAGGCCCGGGTCTTCGATCCGGAGACCTTTACCCTGGCCAACGGCTTGCAGGTGGTGGTCATCGAAAACCGCCGGGCCCCGATCGTCACGCACATGATTTGGTACAAGGTCGGCGCCGCCGACGAGTCGGCCGGCGAATCGGGGAACGCCCACTTCCTCGAGCACCTGATGTTCAAGGGAACGAAGACCCTGGGGGTGGGGGAGTTCTCCAAGATCATCGCCCAGAACGGCGGCCAGGAGAACGCCTTCACCAGTTCCGACTACACCGCCTACTTTCAGACCGTGGCCAGCGACCGGCTGGAGATCGTCATGCGCCACGAGGCCGACCGCATGGTCAATCTGGTCCTCACCGATGCGGTGGTCCTGTCCGAGCGCGACGTGATTCTGGAGGAGCGGCGCAGCCGGGTGGACAACGAGCCCGGATCGCAGTTGCGCGAAACCATGCAGGCGGTGCAGTTCCTCAACCATCCGTACCGTCTCCCCGTGATCGGCTGGGAGCACGAGATCCGCAGCCTCAACACGGAGACCGCCCTGGCGTTCTACCGGCGCTGGTACGCGCCGAACAACGCGGTTCTGGTGGTCGCCGGCGACGTGGACGCGGACGAGGTGCGCCACTTGGCGGAAAAATATTATGGCGCGGTTCCGGCCAGGGCGGTGCCCGAGCGCCAGCGGCCGGCCGAGCCGCCACAGCAGGCGGCGCGCCGGGTGACTCTGGAAAGCGCCCGGGTCCGCCAACCGTCGCTGACCATCAGTTACTTGGCGCCCGGACAGAACAGTCCCGGCAGCGAATATGCGTACCCCCTGCAGGTCCTGGATCAGATTCTCGGCGGCGGGGCGACCAGCCGGCTCTACCGCTCGCTGGTGGTGGAGCAGGGCCTGGCCGCCAGCGCCGGCAGCGGCTACGACTCGACGGCCTACGATATGAGCACCTTCGACTTCTATGTATCGCCACGGCCGAATGTCGATATGGCCAAGCTGGAAGAGGCGCTGCGCGCCGAGCTTGGCCGCGTCATCCGCGACGGCGTGACCGAGGACGAGGTCGCCCTGGCCAAGCGGCAACTCCAGGCGCAGGCGGTCTTCGCGCGGGATTCCCTGAGCACCGCCCCGAACATCTTCGGCCGCGCGCTCACCACCGGGAGCACCGTCGCGGAGGTGGAAGCCTGGCCGGAGCGTATCGGTGCCGTGACCGTCGAGCATGTCAATGCCGCCACCCGTGCCACCCTGCGCGAGGTGCAGTCGGTGACCGGCCTGTTGCTGCCCGAGCCCACGACATGACTCACCTGTCGTGACTCGCCCTGTCGTGACCCACCCCGTATCGCAAGAGGCGCCAAGTTCCCGCATGACCAGGTATTTTCCCCGCGCGTTCGCCGCCGCCCTGCTCCTCGTCGCGACCGTGTTCGTCGCCCAGCCGGCGCAGGCCGTGGAAGTACAGCGTGTGCGCAGCCCCGGCGGCATCGAGGCGTGGCTGGTCGAGGATCACAGCAATCCGATCATCTCGCTCTCCCTGGCCTTCCGCGGTGGCGCGGCGCTCGACCCGCAGGGCAAAGAGGGCTTGGCGACCATGGTCGCCGCGCTGATCGACGAGGGGGCCGGCGATCTGGACTCCCAGGCATTCCAGGGGCGCCTGGACGATTTGTCCATCAGCCTGCATTTTTCCGCCGGCATGGATAGCCTTGCCGGCGAGATGCAAAGCCTGACGGAGAACCGGGAAACGGCGTTCGATCTGCTGCGCCTGGCGTTGACCGAGCCGCGCTTCGACGCGGAACCGGTGGAGCGGATCCGCGGCCAGATCCTGGCCGGTCTGGCGCGCCAGGCCGAGGATCCGGACACCATTGCCGGCCGCGTGCTCAACAAGCTCCTCTACCCGCAACACCCCTACGGCCGGCCGAGCGGTGGCACGCTGGAAAGTATCGCGACGATCCAGGTTGACGATCTGCGCCGCGTCGTGGCCGATCGCTTCGGCCGGGATGCGCTGGTGGTCGGTGTCGTCGGCGACATCACGGCGGCGGAGTTGGCGCCGCTGCTCGACCGCACGTTTCAGGCGCTGCCTGCCAAGGGCGCGGGCTTCGCTGTGGCGAAGGTCGATCCCAAGGCATCGGGCGATGTAGTGGTGATCGAAAAGGATGTGCCGCAGAGTGTC
>JAJFGI010000053.1 GCA_021776215.1 Kiloniellaceae bacterium
CGGCCGGCTGGTGCGTGTCTCCCATCCGGTCTCCCCGGTCCTGGAGATGACCGAGATACAGACCCGCCTGCTGGCCGACGGCGGACCGGCGGTGTTGTTCGAGAATGTGGTGGACGGCAACGGGCGCGCTTACGACATGCCTGTCCTGGCCAACCTGTTCGGCACGGTCGAGCGCGTCGCCTGGGGCATGGAGCGGGAGCCGGCGGAGTTGCGGGCCCTGGGCGAGACCCTGGCCTTCCTGCGCCAGCCGGAGCCGCCGGGCGGCCTGCGCGAGGCCTGGGAGAAGATCCCGCTGCTCAAGAGCGCCCTCACCATGCGGCCGAAGACGGTCACCGGCGGTGCGTGCCAGGAGGTGGTGCTGCAGGGCGATGACATCGACCTGGCCGATCTGCCGATTCAGACCTGCTGGCCGGGGGAGCCGGCGCCGCTGATCACCTGGCCGCTGGTGGTCACCCAGGGCCCCACGGCCGGCGCCACCGGGGCCCGGCGCGAGGACGATTTCAACCTGGGCATCTACCGCCTGCAGGTGCGCGGGCGGAACCAGACTCTGATGCGCTGGCTACGCCACCGCGGCGGCGCCCAGCATCATGCGCGCTGGAAGCAAACCAAGCGGGAGCCCCTGCCCGCCGCCGCCGTGATCGGCGCCGATCCGGGGACCATCATCGCCGCGGTCACGCCGCTGCCGGAAACCCTTTCCGAATACCATTTCGCCGGTCTGCTGCGCGGCAAGCGGGTCGAACTGGTGGATTGCAAGACCGTGCCCCTGAAGGTCCCGGCGAGCGCCGAGATCGTCCTCGAGGGGCATGTGAGCCTCGACGACACCGCGGACGAAGGGCCGTACGGCGACCACACCGGCTATTACAACGCGGTCGAGAGTTTTCCCGTCTTCACCATCACCGCCATCACCCGGCGCAAGAAACCCATTTATCTGTCCACCTTCACCGGCCGGCCGCCGGACGAGCCGTCGATCCTCGGGGCCGCCTTGAACGAGGTTTTCGTGCCGCTGCTGCAGCAGCAGTTCCCCGAGATCGTCGACTTCTGGCTGCCGCCGGAAGGGTGCAGTTACCGGGTCGCGGTGGTGTCCATCCGCAAGGCCTATCCGGGACACGCCAAGCGGGTGATGATGGGCATCTGGTCGTACCTGCGCCAATTCATGTACACCAAGTGGGTGATCGTGGTTGACCACGACATCGACGCCCGCGACTGGACCGACGTGGTGTGGGCCATCTCCACCCGCATGGATCCGGCGCGCGATATCACCCTGGTGGAGGGCACGCCCATCGACTACCTGGACTTCGCCTCACCGGAAAGTGGCCTGGGGTCCAAGATCGGCCTGGACGCCACCGACAAATGGCCGCCGGAAACCAAGCGCGAATGGGGCCGCCAGATCCGCATGAGCGACGAGGTGATCGACAAGGTCACCCGCATGTGGGGCGATCTGGGCCTGCCGGGGAGTGGGAAAAGCATTTGGAAATGAGGCGCCGGCGCGGGGCGCGCGAGATGTCCGGGTGAGCGCCACTCTCTATGCCTTCATCGATTTCGTCGCGGCGCACCGGCATTGGGCCTACGCGTTGGTGTTCCTCGTTGCGATGAGTGAATCCCTGCCGGTGATCGGGGCGGTGATTCCCGGCTCCACGGCGATCATCGGCATCAGCGCCCTGGTGCCCAGCGGTGCCGTGGACCTGGTGCCGCTGCTGCTCGCCGCCATTGCCGGGGCCATTGCCGGGGATGGCTTCGCCTTCTGGCTCGGCTACCGCTACCGCGAGCAGATCCTCCGGATGTGGCCGTTCCGGCGCCATCCCGAAATCATCACCAAGGGCACCGAGTTCTTCGACCGGCACGGCGCCAAGAGCGTGCTTCTGGCCAGGTTTACCCCGCCGGTGCGGCCGTTCGTGCCGCTGGTGGCGGGCATTCTGCACATGCGGATGCTGCGCTTCTATGTGGCCAACGTGCTCTCCGCCCTGGCCTGGGCGCCGGCGCACGTGTTGCCCGGCGTGCTGGTCGGCGCATCGCTGGCCCTGGCCGGCGCGGTCGCCGGGCGCCTGGCCGTGTTGCTGGTGTTGCTGGCCGGTGCCCTGTGGGCCGCCGTGCTGCTGGTCCGCTTCGGCCTGCGCTGGGGGGTGCCGCGCCTCGATACCGGGCTGACCCGCCTATGGTCCTGGGGCATCCGTCATGACACCAGGCTCAGCCGGCTGCTGCGTGCCTACCTCGACCCGGCACAGCCGGAATTCAAGACGCTGTTGCTTCTGACCGGCGTCCTGGTCGTCGCCGCGATCCTATTCGTTGCCGTTCTCGAGGCGGTGGTGGAGTCCCCGTCCGTGGCCATGGATGCGGCCGTCTATCATTTCTTCCAAGGACTGCGCACCGGTTGGGGCGACGGCATTCTGGTCGTCGTCACCGAGCTTGGTGACGCCGCCGTGACCCTGCCGGTGACCGCGGCCGTCCTGCTCTGGCTGATCTGGCGGCGGGCCTGGCACGCGGCCGCTTACTGGCTTGGCGCGATCGCCCTGGCCGCGGCCTTCACCATCGCCTTCAAGGCGGGCCTGCAGGTGCCGCGGCCCGCCGATCTCTATGTCGGGGTGAGCGAATATTCTTTCCCCAGCGGCCATACCATCGTCAGTGTCACCGTCTACGGATTCCTCGCCCTGCTCGTCGCTCGCGAATTGGGCCCGCGCTGGCGTATCGTGCTGGCCGGCGGCACCGCGCTGCTGGTGACCGCCATCGCCCTTTCGCGCCTGTATTTGGGCGCGCACTGGCTCTCCGACGTCGCCGGCGGCTTTGCCTTTGCCTTGGCCTGGCTGGCGCTGCTGGGCATCGCCTATATACGCCATCGGCCGCCGCAACTTGGCCCCCGCGCGCTGCTCGGCGTCGCCGGGTTGGCGTTGTTGGTTGCCGGCACCACCCACGTGCTGCAAGCGTATCCCGCCGACGTGCAGCGCTATGCGGCACGACAGGATATCCGCATTATCGACGCAGCGGACTGGCGGGCCACGGCGTGGCGGAGCTTACCGGAAAGACGGCTCGATCTGGAGGGCGAGGCGGAGGAGCCGCTGACCCTGCAATGGACGGACCAGCCGGAAATCCTGAAGACGCAACTGGAAACCGCCGGATGGCGCGACAGCACGCCGTGGACCCTGCAAAACCTGCTGCTCTGGCTCGCCCCGGGGGCCGATCCGCTGGCCCTGCCGGTCCTGCCGCGCCTGCACGATGGGCGCGCCCCGATCCTGGCCATGGTGCACGCGGCGCCGTCAGGGAACGGGCCGGGAAATGGGCGGGACGGGCGGGTCACGCTGCGGCTGTGGGCGAGTGACGTGGCCCTTGCGGACGGCGCGGCCGCCCCGCGTCCGGTCTGGGTCGGCACGGTCATCGAGGAACGACTGCGGCGGCCGCTGGGCCTGCTGACGCTGGCGATGGCCAGACACGGAGCCGACGGCCCGCGCGATATCCTGGCGGCGGCGCTAGATCGCCCGGCCCGCGTGCACCGCGCCCTTTCGGATGCGGAGCGGACTTGGGACGGCGCCGTGATCCTGGCGCCCGTGCCGCCACCCCGCGGATCGCCTACCGACAAGGGAGGCGCGTCGTGAGCACCGGAGAACACCCATGAAGAACCAGGGATTCGCCCGGCGGCTTCGCTATGCCGCGCTCGGCCTCACGTGGGCGTGGCGGCGCGAAAACAGCTTCCGCATCCAGGTCATGGCGGCCGGCTTCGCCGGCGCCGCCCTGCTGATCCTTCGTCCGCCGCCGATATGGTGGGCGATCGTCGCCCTAACGATCGCGGTGGTGCTGGCCGCCGAGCTCTTCAACGCCGCCATCGAGGCGCTCAGCGACCACCTGCATCCGGACCTTCATCCGGAAATTCGCGCCGTGAAGGACATTGCCGCGGCGGCGGTGCTGTGCGCCTCGGCCGGCGCCTTGATCGTCGGGGTGAGCCTGATAATCTCGCTCCTGTAGAGTCCCCTGTTGGAGCGGCGCAAGCATGAAGTTCCATCGCGCTCAGGAGTTCACCGGCAGCCGCGCCTGGGAGGCGCTGGATATCGCCGAGATCGATGGCGCGACCGTACGCCTGCACTGGACCGACAAGCCATACATCTGGCACGTCAACGACGGGGCCGAGGTCTTTGCGGTGATCGATGGCACCGTCGATATGCACTCCCGAGCCGGCGGGGTGGAATCGGTGCGCCGCATGACCGCCGGCGATATCAGTTACGCCGAAGCCGGCGACGAGCACTTGGCGGCCCCGGACGGACCGGCACGCATCCTGGTCATTGAACGCAAGGGCAGCGTTTAGCGCAGGCTCTGGCGCGGCGAGCCCGCCGCCGCGCGCAAGTCGCGCATATGCTCGGCAAAAAGCAGCAGTTCCTGGGCGAAGCGCTCGATCCGCTCGCGAATGTCGCTGTCCACGATATCGTAAAACCCGGACTCGCCGGCCTTGCCGGCGTAGTCGGACTCCTGGGTGCAGACCTGCGTGGGGATGCTCACTCCCAGGACGCCGCGCACCACCTGGCGCAGATGATCGACCGCTTGCGTCGATCGTCCGCCGTGCCCGGCCAGGCCAACCGGCCGATAGCGGAAATCGTGGATGCTCAGATAATCGAGGGCATTCTTGAGCACGCCGGCATAGCTGTTGTGGTAGGTCGGCGAGGCGAGAACATAGGCATCCGCCGCCGCCGCCGCGCGCAGCAGCGTCGCCACGCCGGCATCGGGATGAATATTCCGCGCCCCGCGCAATTCCGGATCCAGCGATGGCAGCGGCGTTTCGTGCAGGTCGATCAACTCGACCCGGGCGCCATCCCGGCGCAGCACGTCACCGATATGGTGCGCCAGACTCCGCGTGTACGAACGGCGCCGCGGGCTGCCGGAAAGGATGACGATCTCGAGGGGTGCGGCCATGGCGGCGCCAGACTTAGCTAAAGCAGCGGGCCAACGCAACAGCCGGGCGCAGGGGGGCGGGCGGCGGACCAGGCTCTGGCATCGGGGCGGCCGGCCCTGTATAAGGTTGCGGCTTGAGAGACCGACGGCGACGAAATCCCTGGTGCCAAGATGAACCGGGCCCGGCTTGGGCGGGCGCGAAGAAAGGCCGCGTATGACCACCGATACGCACGCACAGGACGTGCTCGGCGATTTGATCGGCAAGGCGAAGGCCGCCGGGGCGGATGCCGCCGATGCGGTCTTGCTGCAGTCGGCATCGCTTTCCCACGCCCA
>JAJFGI010000054.1 GCA_021776215.1 Kiloniellaceae bacterium
CGCCCGCTGGCGCGATTACACGGCCGCCGCCGACGAGACCTTGTTGATCATGTGCCAGATCGAGAGCGCCGAGGCGGTCGAGAACGCCGCCGCCATTGCCGCGGTCGAGGGGGTGGACATGCTCTTCATCGGCCCGTTCGATCTGTCCGCCGGGCTCGGCCACCTGGGCGAGCCGGACCATCCAGACGTGCGCAAGAAGATCGCGCATGTGGAGGCGGTGGCCAAACAGGCGGGACGGGCACTGGGCGGGATTCCGACGCCGGGGCGTTCCGCCGACGATCTACTGGCCGCCGGCTATCGTCTGATCCTCGCCGATGCCGATGTCGGCCTTCTCGGCGACACGGCGCGGGCCCGGGTCAAGGCGTTGCGCGCTTCTGCCGCAACCTACAAATAATATACTGAGCTACTGCGGAGAGTCGGGGGCAAGATAGGTCCCCAAGTAGTTGAGGATACGGGCGTATTCCGTCGGCTCCGGCTCCGGCATCCCCTGTTCTTCGATCATCCAAACAAGGGTCTCGTCCCAGACTCTGCGGCTAAGCCGCTGCTGCAGCACGGTGGTCAGGGAATGGCAGGCCTGGCAGGTGTAGAAGACGTCTTCGCGGCCTTCGCCCGGCGGCAATCCGCCCCAGTCCTGTTCATCGACGCCGAAGTGGGTCGAAAGATAGGTGAGAATAAGCGTTTTCGCCCAAGGCTCGGGTTCCGCCATGTTGTTCGCTTGGATCATCCGGTCGATGACGGCCTGCCAGTCGTCGCGGCTCATGCGCTGCTGCGTGAACTGGCTCAGCGAGTGGCAGGCCCGACAGGTGAAATAGACCGCCTCGCGGCCCGGACCCTCGGGCAAACCCTCGAAGTCCGCCCCCGCGTCCGCCCCGGTATCCCCCTGCGGCTGCTCCTGCGCAATGACGGCCGGGGAGGGGACTCCCCAGCCGGCAAATGCAAGAACGATCAGTATGACGAGAGCGACCGTCGGCCGCATCAAGCCTCAACCCGCACGGCGATACGGTGCATGCTGTTGTTGAGATAACCCTTCGGGTTCCAGTTGATGGCAAACGGCTGCATGGCCCCTTGGTCATCGGTCGCCCGCGCCCAGACTTCGTAATAGCCCTTTTCGGGGAAATCGAGCTTGGCGGTCCAGCGCTGCCAGGCGTACGGATTGGGCGGGTCCTTGAGGTCCGCCTCCTGCCAAGTGGCGCCGAAGTCGGTGCTGACATGCATCGCGGTCACCTTGCGGTCGCCGGCCCAGGCGTGGCCGCCGACGGTCAGGCTGTTGCCTTTGACCACATGGCCGGTTTCGTGGGTGGTGATGAGCGATTTCACCGGCATGGACTCGATGATCACGAACGCCTCTTTCGGAACGTCCTCGCCAGGCGCGACGTTGTAGGCGGGCACGCGGTACGAGGTGCCGGTCATCTTGGGCCCGTCGTGCACCTGGTCGCGGACCCAGATGCGCTTGAGCCACTTCTGCGAGGTCGACCCCGGCCAGCCCGGACACACGGCGCGCACCGGGAAGCCATTGAGGGTTGGGATCGGCCCGCCATTCATCTCGTAGGCGATGATGGAATGCGGCTCCATCGCCTTGTCGATGGGCACCCCACGCGAGATCGGCACCTTGTCCGGATCGCCGGAAAGATGGCCATCCATGCCGTAGTGACCGGTGTAGACGGCAGAATCCTTGAGCCCCGCGGCCTTCAGAATGTCGGCGTAGCGGACTCCCGTGAACTCCGGGTTGCCGACGGCGCCGACGGTCCATTGATTGCCCTTGGCCGGCGGGTTGAAGGCGGCGCGGCCGTTGCCGCCGCATTCGAGCTGAAGCTGCAGCTTGACCGGCTCGAACTTGCTCTTCAGGTCGTCGAGGGTGAGAGTCAGGGGCGTATTGACCTGACCGTCCACCGTCAGGCTCCAACCGCCGGCGTCCATCTTCTCCGCCATCTCGGGCACGGTGCCGTTGTTGCGCACAAACAGCCGCTCGTTGGGGGTGACGTCGTCGTCGAGCAGATGCGCCGGCGTCTCCGCATTGATCGGCCGGTCGTTGAGAACGGTCAGGCCGTCCTTGCCCTGCAGCTTGAAGTCCTTTGGTGTCTCCGCCAGGGCCGCGGGGATCAGGCCGCTCGGCATATTCCGGTGGAAAGGAATCGCCCCGCCGACCACGGCGCCCATGGCGGCCAGTCCGGCGCCCTTGAGAAACCCGCGGCGGTCGCCATTGGCGATTCGGCCAAAGACCTGGTAGTCGGCGCCTTCGGGATCTTCCTGATAAAGCTCGCAGAGTCCCCGTTCGGTCGTCTTGCCTGTCATTCCCTTCCCTCCAAGTTAGTCGGTGCCGGTTTCCGCCCGTGTGTGGACGCCCGGTCCTTTGCGCAATGGAGAAGAAACGACTTAAAGGTCCGCATTGTTCCCTGTTCAAACGAGAACTGTTCACATTCGCGGTATTCGATCGCTATTCCGGCGCCGGCTGGTGGCAGGGGCAGAAATCCGGGGCCCAGTCCCACGTCGTCATGCCGGAAGCCGCGTCAGCGGCTATCCGGCATCTTCGCGGGCGAACAGTCTCGAAAATCCCGGATATTGGCCTCACGGCGCTTTCCGGGATGACGAGTCTCAACAGACTTCAATGCCCTAATCCGTGCCGGCGCGCTCCTCTTGCCGACGCTCGTCTTCCTCGAAGATTTCTTCCAGCTCCTTGGCCCAAGTCTTGGCGACCTCAGCCATCTTGTCGATGTCGTGATGGATGTCGCGGTGGGCCATGAGGCGCCGCTCGTCGTGGATTCGGAAGGTCTCGACGATCTTGGCGCTCTCGGCGCTGGACACACCCAGGCTGCCGAGGACCGAGCGCGCCACCTCGAGCCCGGAGAAGAAAGTCTCGCGGGTCACGGTCTCGATCCCGAGATCAATCAGCTTGTAGGCATGGCTGCGGTTGCGCGCCCTGGCGTAGATCGTCAGGTGTGGAAAGTTTTTCTTGACCGTCTCGGCGGTGCGCAGGGAGGCCTCCTCGTCGTCGATGGCCAGGACGAAGATGCGCGCCTGGTCCGCCTTGGCCGCCCGCAGGAGGTCGAGACGCGAGGCATCGCCGTAATAGATCTTGTTGCCGAATTTCTTGACGAAATCGACCTGGGCCGAGCTCACCTCCAGGGCCGTGAAGCCGATCCTCTTGGCACGCAATACGCGGCCGACGACCTGCCCGAAGCGGCCGAAGCCGGCGATGATGACCCGGTTGTCCTCTTCGATGGCCGGCACCGGCTCGTCTTTCTGGACGGGCTTGCCCCGGGCCGCCGAGAGCCGCTCCATGATCAGGATCAGAAGCGGCGTTGCCACCATGGATACCGTCACCACCAGGATCAGCAATTCGGACAGGCCGTGTTCGAGAATCCGCGCACCGACGGCAATGTTGAAGATGACGAAGGCGAATTCGCCACCTTGCGAGATCGCGATCGCCAGGTACCAGGACGAGCGGTCGTTCAGCCCGTAGCTTCGGCCCAGGCCATAAAGCACCGCTATCTTGACGGCGATCAGCCCGGCCACCAGAGCGGCGATCAGAAACGGCTTCTCGATCAACAAGCCGATGTTGACCGACATCCCGACGGCCATGAAAAAGAGACCGAGCAGCAGGCCCTTGAACGGCTCGATGTCGGCCTCCATGGCGTGACGGTATTCCGAATCGGCCAGGAGCACGCCGGCGATGAAGGCGCCGAGCGCCATCGAGAGCCCGACCTGCTCCATGAGCAGCGCGGTGCCGAGCACGGTCAGCAACGCAAAGGCGGTGAAAACTTCACGGATGCCGCTTGCCGCGATCAGGCGCAGGCAGGGGCGCAGCAGCATACGTCCGCCCAGGACGACCGCCGCCACCGCGCCGAACGCCAAAGCCACGGCGACAAGCTGCGCCTCGAGCTCCGGCTCGGTGCCGGACGTGACGGCATCGCCGGATGCCAGCAGGGGCAGCACGGCCAGTATGGGAATGGCTGCCAGATCCTGGAACAACAGGACGGAGAACGCCGCGCGGCCGTGGCGCGTCGGCATCTGGCGCTTCTCGGCCAGGGTCTGCAACGCGAAAGCGGTCGAAGACAGCGAAAGGGCGAGGCCAACCACCAGCGCCTCCAGCCAGGACAGGCCGAAGACGACGCCCGCCAGGCTGAGCAGTGCCGCGCTGCACCCGACCTGCAGGGCACCCAGCCCGAACACCGACTTGCGCATGGTCCACAGGCGGCTCGGCTGCAGCTCCAGGCCGATGATGAACAAGAGCAGAACCACGCCGATTTCGGCGAAGTGCAGGATGCTCTCGACATCGCCGATCAGGCTCAGGCCCCAGGGACCGATCATGGCGCCCGCGGCCAAGTAGCCAAGCACCGCGCCGAGTCCAAGGCGCTTGGTCAAAGGAACCGCGACGACAGCCGCGCCGAAGAAAATCGCTGATTGTCCCAGCAAAGACATCTTGTCCCCTTTCACGCGGTACGGCGACAGCCACTTCTGTACCGTCGGTGCGCACGCACGCAAGGGCTCATCGTGACGAGACCGTGGGGACGGCGATTCCTTTCAGTTCGCCTGGAAGCGATGATCACTATCGCCCGCTACGGAAGAACGGCGCGTCCTCGCCCGCAAGCGGACAATTGCAACGAAAGTGCTGTTCGTTGTAACCATTCCGACCGCTTCATTTTAGAGGAGACGGAGCATGGACCGATTCACCGGCGGTTGCCTGTGCGGCAACGTCCGAATTGTGGCGTCGGG
>JAJFGI010000055.1 GCA_021776215.1 Kiloniellaceae bacterium
GCCGGATTGGGCTATCACTTGTGGGCCGGCACTTGAAGGCTGGCGGCGAGCCCGTTGAAATTGCAGAGGCCGCGATATGGGGTTGGGCGATGGATGACGCGGCGACCGATGTCCGCCCGTTGGGCAATCAGGAGACAATGCCGCTCGGCATTGTGCTGGAGCGCCGACGCCTCGACCATCCGTGGAAGGACCATGCCTGGGTCCCGGTCGATGTGATTCCGGGGGCCCCGGCGCGCGATCCGCGCGGCGAATGGCTTCTTCTGAAGGAGGGCGACGGGTGGGCCCGCTATCATTGCGGGACTCTGCCGCTTAACCTCTTTCGCAAGGAAACGGAGGCCTACAAGCTGGCCTTGGCACAGGTGCCGCCGCGCGTCTTTGTCATTCTGCGCGGGGACGACAATGCCGGGGCGGCGCACGAGCTGGTGCCGTTCGCCGTCACCGCCAGCGCGACCGAGGCCCTGGAGTATTTGGACAGCAGTGAGGAAATTGTCGAGCCGGTCCCGATGCCGGCGGACGTCGGGGCATTCGTCCGCGACTTCGTCGAGCAACACCATGTGGATGTGCCGTTCATCAAGCGCAAACGCAAGCGGTACGACCCAGATGCCGCGGGCGGGGGACGTCATGGCTAAGCCGCCGGACGACGGTTTCCTATCGCGGTGGTCGCGGCGCAAGCGCACCGAGCCCCCTGATGAAGCGGCCGTCGATACGGCCGAACAGGCAGTGGAGACTCTGGATACTGAGGAGACTCTGGATACTGACGGCGGCCACGAGGGCAAAGAGAGCCCGGAGGGCGAAGCTGGCGACCCGGAGGTCGTTGCCCGCCTGCCCGATATCGACGGCATGGACGACTCGTCGGATTTCAGTGTGTTTCTCCAGGCCGGTGTTCCGGAGGCCCTACGGCGGCGCGCCCTGCGCAAGCTGTGGGGGGTCAATCCGGTGCTCGCCAACCTGGACGGGTTGAACGACTACGACGAGGACTATACTCAGCTAAACGTCTGGGGTCGGGGGATGAAAACCCTGTATCGGGTAGGCAAGGGCTTTGCCACGGACGAGCAGGATGCGGTCGCGGAAGACGAGTCCCGGCCCGACGCGACCGACGATCCCGGCCCAGAAGCCGCCAACTTGCCGACGCCCCCCGAGTCCGAGAGCCGCACGGCCGCGCTCGGCCCGGCGCCCGGCGATGCCGAGTCGCCCGTGCAAGAACCGGCGGCACCGACACGCCAGTCGAAAGGTACAGCGCGCGGCCGTCGTTGGGGGACACCGGAGAACTCAAGCTAAGTACCCGGTGTACCGTCCGAATTCTCGATGCACGCGCCCCGTGTGTTCGCGGGTGCAACATCGCATTTTGTTGACAGGCTGACGGCAAAGTTGTCTAATTTTGTTAACCATCCTTCAAAACCCTTGATAAACAAGGGATATTCATTACCGGACGGCCCTGAGTCGTTAGAGTGGTGGATGGGAAAAGGTGGATGATAAAAGAAGGCGCTAGAAGAAGCAGTTAGGCGCTTTCAATAACGAACTAGGGCAAGGGAGTGCCAGTTGGGCCAAAGGCTCGCCGGCTTTGCAATTAGCGACGAAGATCACTTGCGTGCGCAGTGGTATGGGTTGCTGGCGCGGTTGTTGTCGGCGCCGCCGGACCAGGCCTTGCTTGCTACCGCGCGCGCCCTTCCGGGAGACGACTCGGACCTGGGTCGCGTGATTCGCACCCTCGCCGCGGCGGCCCGCGCCACGACGGTGGAGGCTGTGCGCGAAGAGCATTTCAACCTGTTCACCGGTGTCGGGCGGGGCGAGCTGCTTCCCTTCGCGTCCTATTATCTGACTGGGTTCCTGAACGAGAAGCCGTTGGCGCGTCTGCGCACCGAGATGGCCGACCTTGGCATCGCCCGGGCCGACGATGTGAAGGAGCCGGAGGATCACATTTCGAGCCTGTGCGAAATGATGGCCGGTCTGATCACCGGCGCCTTCGGCGCGCCGGTGGATCTGGCGCGGCAGAGGCAGTTCTTCGCAACGCATGTGGCGTCCTGGGCGCCGAGGTTCTTTGCTGATTTGCAGGCCGCGAAGATGGCCGTGTTTTATATGCCCGTCGGCGCGATCGGCAATGTCTTCATCTCGATCGAAAGTCAAGCCTTCGAGATGGCGGCATAGCGCCGGCGCGGGCGGATCGGGCCGCGGGCGGGTCCGATCCGGTAGACGTCAAGAGCCGCCCGTTGGAATTTGCCAAACCTGGTTTGGCTAGGTTGAGGAAGGGGTAAGCGAGATGAGCAAGAAAGCAGCGGCGAAATTGGGCCGTAGAGACTTCTTCCGCAAAGCCGGTCTCGGCGCCGGTGTGGCCGGTGCGGCCGCGGTCGGGCTGTCCGCGTCCAAGGGGACGGCGGCCGTGCCGGGCAAGGACGCGGCGAAGGGCGAAGGCTACCGGGAAACCGAGCACGTCAAGAAGTTCTACGAGCTGGCCAAGTTCTGACGGCCGGCGGCGGATCGACACCCGATTAGGAACAGGAGAGCTCCATGCTTACAAAACGGACGAATGGGCTGGCGGGAGGCCCCCGTTTGTCGAAGGCGCTGGCGGGACTGACCGGTGGTGCCATTGACCGTCGCGCCTTCCTGAAGCGCTCTGGACTGGCCGCGGGCGGCGTCGCCGCCGCCACGCTGCCCCTAGGCCGGGTGAAGAAGGCCACGGCGCAAACGCAAGCGGCCACCGGCGAAGTCAAGGTGGTCAAGTCGGTGTGCACGCACTGCTCGGTCGGCTGCACGGTGATGGCCGAAGTGCAGAACGGTGTCTGGATCGGGCAGGAGCCGGGCTGGGACAGCCCCTTCAATCTCGGCTCGCACTGCGCCAAGGGCGCCTCGGTACGCGAGCACGCCCATGGCGAGCGCCGCCTGAAGTCCCCGACCAAGCTGGTCGGCGGCAAATGGCAAAAGATCTCCTGGGACCAGGCGATCGAAGAGGTCGGCGACAAGCTGCTCGAAATCCGCGAGAAGAGCGGTCCCGATTCGGCCTACTGGATGGGCGGCTCCAAGCATAACAACGAAGGCGCTTATCTGTTCCGCAAGTTCGCCGCCTACTGGGGCACGAACAATTGCGACAATCAGGCGCGTATCTGTCACTCGACCACGGTCGCGGGTGTGGCGAACACCTGGGGCTACGGGGCGATGACGAACAGCTACAATGACATGCACAACAGCAAAAGCATGATCTTTATCGGCTCCAACGCCGCCGAGGCGCACCCGGTGGCGATGCAGCATATCTTGAAGGCGAAGGAGCAGAACAACGCACCGCTCATCGTCTGCGATCCGCGCTTTACGCGCACGGCGGCCCATGCCGATGAATTCGTGCGGTTTCGCTCGGGCACCGATGTCCCTCTTGTCTGGGGACTGGCCTGGCACATCTTCGAGAACGGCTGGGAGGACAAGGAGTACATCCGCCAGCGCGTCTGGGGCCTGGATCAGATCCGCGAAGAGGTGAAGAAGTGGAACCCCGAGGAGGTTGAGCGCGTCACCGGTGTTCCTGGCTCGCAAATGCGGCGGGTCGCGCGCACGTTGGCGAACAACCGGCCCGGCACCCTGGTTTGGTGCATGGGCGGGACGCAGCATCACTCGGGCAACAATAACACGCGGGCCTATTGCGTCCTGCAATTGGCGCTCGGCAACATCGGCGTCGCCGGTGGTGGTGCCAACATTTTCCGCGGCCACGACAACGTCCAGGGGGCGACCGACCTCGGCCCTCTGCCGGACAGTCTGCCCGGTTACTACGGCCTGGCGGAAGGCTCCTGGAAGCATTGGGCGCGAGTGTGGGAGACCGATTACGACTACCTGCAAAAGCGCTTCGCCAGCAAGGAGATCATGGAGACCAAGGGTATCCCGGAATCGCGCTGGTTCGACGGCGTGCTCGAGGCCAAGGAAAACCTCGATCAGCCCGACAGCATCCGGGCGATGATCTTTATGGGCCATGCGCCGAACTCGCAGACCCGCCAGCCGGATGTGAAGAAGGCGATGGAGAAGCTCGACATTCTCGTCGTCATCGATCCCTATCCCACCGTTTCGGCGGTGCTGCATGACCGCACCGATGGAGTCTATCTGTTGCCGGCCTCGACACAGTTCGAGACGTATGGCTCGGTGACGGCCTCGAACCGCTCCATTCAGTGGCGCGAAAAGGTGATCGAGCCGGTGTTCGAGTCCAAGCCGGACCACGAGATCCTGTATCTGCTGGCCAAAAAGCTCGGCTTCGCGGACGAAATGTTCAAGAACATCAAGATCAACAGCACTGAGCCGCTGATCGAGGATATCACCGGCGAAGTGAACCGCGGCACCTGGACCATCGGCTATACCGGGCAATCGCCGGAGCGGCTGAAGCTGCACATGGCCAACCAGCACACCTTCGACAAGACCACGTTGCAGGCAGTGGGCGGCCCTGCAGATGGCGAGTATTACGGCCTGCCGTGGCCGAGCTGGGGGCCCCCGGAGATGAAGCATCCGGGTACACCGGTCCTCTACGATCCGTCCAAGCCGGTCGCCGAGGGAGGGCTGTGCTTCCGCGCCCGATTCGGCGTCGAGAAGGACGGCCAGAACCTGCTCGCGGAAGGCAGCTATCCGGTGGGCTCGGAGATCAAGGACGGCTATCCGGAATTCACCATGGCCATGCTCCAGAAGCTGGGCTGGGATTCCGATCTGACCCCGGCGGAGCGGGCGGCTATCGACAAGGTCGCCGGCGAAAAAACAAACTGGAAGACGGACCTGTCGGGCGGCATCCAGCGGGTGGCGATCAAGCACGGCTGTGCGCCGTTCGGCAATGCCAAGGCGCGGGCGGTGGTGTGGAACTTCCCGGACCCGGTGCCGATTCACCGCGAGCCGCTCTATACGCCGCGGCGGGACTTGGTTGCCGACTACCCGACCTACGAAGATACCAAGTCGTGGCGGGTGCCGACTCTCTACAAGTCGATCCAGGACAAGGACTTTTCCAAGGACTTCCCGATCATTCTCACATCGGGGCGCCTGGTTGAATACGAGGGTGGCGGCGACGAAACCCGGTCGAACCCGTGGCTGGCCGAGTTGCAGCAGGAGATGTTCTGCGAAATCAACCCGCGCGATGCCAACAATATCGGCATCAGGGATGGTCAAACCATCTGGGTCAAGGGGCCGGAAGGCGGCGACGTCAAGGTCATGGCCATGGTGACCGAACGGGTCGGGCCCGGCACGGCTTTCATGCCGTTCCATTTCGGCGGTCATTTCATGGGCAAGGACCTGCGCAGTAAGTATCCCGAGGGGGCCGATCCATATGTGCTCGGCGAATCGGCGAATACTTCCACCACGTATGGGTACGATTCGGTCACCCAGATGCAGGAAAGCAAAACCACGTTGTGCCGCATCGAGGCCGCGTAAGGAGAGCTGAGCAATGGCACGGATGAAATTTCTCTGCGATGCGGAACGCTGCATCGAATGCAATGCCTGCGTCACGGCCTGTAAGAACGAGAACGAGGTGCCGTGGGGCGTCAACCGCAGGCGGGTTGTCACGATCAACGACGGCAAGCCGGGCGAACGCTCGATCTCGGTCGCCTGCATGCACTGCTCCGATCCGCCGTGCATGGCCGTCTGTCCGGTCGACGTCTTCTACCAG
The DNA here is from genome assembly GCA_021776215.1 of Kiloniellaceae bacterium. GTDB lineage: Bacteria > Pseudomonadota > Alphaproteobacteria > Kiloniellales > J153 > JAJFGI01. The sequence goes on from JAJFGI010000055.1 coordinate 5,612, forward strand.
ACCGACGACGGCGTCGTCCTGCACTCCAAGGACTTGTGCATCGGCTGTGGCTACTGCTTCTATGCCTGTCCCTTTGGGGCACCGCAGTACCCGCAGGCGGGCAACTTCGGTAGCCGCGGCAAGATGGACAAGTGCACCTTCTGTGCCGGCGGGCCCGAGGAGGACAACTCCGCGGCCGAATTCGCGAAGTATGGGCGTAACCGCTTGGCCGAGGGCAAGTTGCCGTTGTGCGCCGAGATGTGCGCGACCAAGGCACTGTTGGCGGGCGACGGCGATATTGTCTCCGACATTTACCGGGAGCGCGTGGTCGCCCGCGGCTTCGGGTCGGGTGCTTGGGGTTGGGGGACGGCGTATCAGCAGAAGTCGGGCTCTTAGTTGAAACGCTGGTCGACCCGGCCACAGGTCGAAAACAAAGGCATGGGATGGCGCCGGGCGCCATCCCTGCCTTGAACTTTCTCGTAGGCAAGCCGGGTTCGTTCCGGTTCGGTGTGGGCTGGCAGCTTAGAGGTTGGCGGCGCCGGTCGCTTGGCGCAACGTAACGAAGGAGGATGCCAGCATGCGAACCAAGACAACGTCATGGCTTCTGGCGATCGCGGCAATGGCGGTCCTGGGTCCGAGCTTGGCGGCCTGTGACGAGGCCGAGCAAGGGCGAATCCTGCGCTACGAAAAGGGAACGTATCTCGGCCAAAAGGACACCGAGCTTTCGGCGGACACGGAAGATGAACTGCGCGCACGGGCAAGCATGCAGCGCGGCATTTAGACGCGCGCGCGGGCAATGCCATGCCATGTCGCTGCGAGAGCGACAATAACCACCAGTCCGAGCGGCCACGGAAAATGTTGGAGATCACGATGACAACAAAGTCGATTGCGCGTCTTGCCGGTGCCTTCGCCTTGGCGATTACCGTATTGCTGCTTGCCGGGTCGGCTTTGGCCCCGGACACGGCGCTGGCGCAGACCGCGGGTCGCAGCGTCGACGAACCAAGTCCGCAGGCCGGCAATGTGCCGGGCGGAAGTTTGGGGACCACCAGCGATGCCGAAATCTGGCGCGAGGTGCGGCGCGGCCTGCAGGGCAACGTCTCGATTCCGGACAAACAAGCCGGGGTGATGATTCAATCCGAGGGCGACAATTGGCGCGCCTGGCGCAATGGCCCCATCACCGTGGGCGGGGTCTGGGCCATCCTCGGTATCATCGGCATTCTGGCGTTGTTTTTTGTGCTGCGCGGCCGGATTCGCATCGAGGCCGGCCCGAGCGGTCGGACGGTCGAGCGCTTCAACACCGTCGAACGAATTGTCCACTGGATGACCGCCGTATCGTTCATCTTGTTGGCGCTGACCGGCCTGAACATGCTCTACGGCCGCAATGTCCTGCTGCCGCTTCTCGGGCCCGAGGTCTTTGCCACCCTGACCCAGCTCGGCAAATACGTGCACAACTTTATCTCCTTTGCCTTCATGCTTGGCGTCGTCCTCATGGTGATTCTCTGGGTGGGACGCAATCTGCCGA
>JAJFGI010000056.1 GCA_021776215.1 Kiloniellaceae bacterium
CGGCGGCACGGAGCCGACGGTGACCGATGCCAATCTGGTGCTCGGACGGTTGCACCCAACGCGCTTCGCCGGCGGCCAGATGACGCTCGACGTCGAGTCGGCCCGCGCCGCCCTGGCACGCGCCGTCGGAGAGCCCCTGGCGCTGACCGTCGAGGAAGCCGCGGGCGGCGTCATCCGCATCGCCAACGCCAACATGGAACGCGCCATTCGCGTCAGCTCGGCCGAAAAGGGCTTTGATCCGCGCGACATAACGCTGGTTGCGTTCGGGGGCGCCGGGCCGATGCATGCGGCGGCCCTGGCCAGAGCGGTCGGCATCCCAACGGTGCTCGTTCCGGAACAGCCGGGCGTATTCTCGGCCGTTGGACTGGTCATGTCGGATATCCGTCACGACTTCGTGCAGACCCGCTTGGCGCGCGGCGACGACATCACCGCGGCCAAGCTGCGGCCGCTTTTCGCTGACCTCGAGGCCGAGGGCCGCGAGGCGCTGGCGCAAGACGGCATCGCCGAACGACGGTGCGCGCTGCGGCGCGCCGCCGACATGCGCTATCTGGGCCAGGCCTATGAGGTCAACGTGCCGGTCCCCGACGGGCCGCTGGACGATGCCGCCGTCGCGGAAATGATTGCACGCTTTCACGAGCTGCACATGCAGCTCTACGCCCATAACCATCCGGACAAGGTCGTCGAGTTCGTGAGCGCGCGGGTCGCGGCGATCGGCCAGATGGGCGCACCGCCCATGCGGAGCCGCGCCAATGGCAAGCAAAAGGTCGAAGCCCGGGAACATCGTCCTGTCTATTTCGAGGAAAACGGAGACTTCGTCGAGGTCGGTATCTACGAGAGGACCGATTTGAGTCCGGGCGTTGAGTTCGACGGCCCGGCGATCGTCGAGCAGGTCGACAGCACCATCGTCATTCATCCCGAGCAGCGCGTTTCTGTCGATCCTTTCGGCAACCTTCTCATCGCGGTGGGAGGGTAAGGACATGCGCGTAGATCCAATCACCTTCGAAGTCGTCAACAACGCTCTGATCGGGGTCGCCGAGCAGATGGCGGCGACGATCCTGCGCACCTCCTATTCGACCGTGATACGCGAAATGCTCGACTACTCGACGGCCGTCTTCGATCCCACGGGCCGCATCATTTCGCAATCGTGCCGCATCCCGATCCATCTCAACTCCATGTCGCGCTCGCTGCGGACGACCCTGGATGAAGCCATTCCGATCGAGGAATGGCGGCCGGGCGATGTCGTTGTGACCAACGATCCCTACAAGGGCGGCCAGCATCTGCCTGATGTGCAGACATTTCTGCCCGTCTTCGCGGGCGACGATCTGGTGGCCATTTGCGGCACGCTTGGCCATCACCTCGATGTCGGCGGCATGCGGCCGGGCAGCTATGCCGGCGACGCCGTCGAAATTTTTCAGGAAGGGCTGCGCATCCCGCCGATCAAGCTGGTCGAGGAGGGCAAGATGAACGCGCGGGTATTTGCCCTGATCGAGGCCAATATCCGCCAGCCGGCGATGACGCTCGGGGACTTGCGCTCCCAGGTCGCCGCCTTGGAGATCGGCCGCAAGGGCGTGCTCGAGCTGGTGGAAAGGTACGGGGCAAAGCGCCTGCACGACTGCATGGACGACGCGATCGAAGCCTCCGAGATGCGGCTCCGCGACAAGCTGAGGGAGCTTCCCCAGGGCACCTTCGAGGCCACCTACTTCGTCGACGACGACGGTGTCGTGGATGAGCCCATCAAGATCGTGACCAAGATCACGATCGGGGAGGATTCAATCCACGTGGACTTCACCGGGACCGACCGGCAACGCCGGGCGCCGATCAACGCCACGATCTCGTCCTGCGAATCGGCAACCTATTTCGCCATCTTGTCGATTCTCGACCCGACGATCCCGGCCAACTATGGCGTGTACAAGCCGATCGCCATAACGGCGCCCGCGGGCACGGTGGTCAATGCACAGCCGCCGGCCCCGGTGGTCGGCCGCAATGCCATCACCCATACCATCGTCAATGCCCTGATGATGGCGCTATCGCAAGTGGTGCCGGAGCGCATCACGGCCGGCTACTACGGCATGTCCAATGTCTACATCCTATCGGGCGACGGGACCGGCGAGCGGCCGGAGTGGATACTCTTCGACATCGAGGTCGGCGGCGGTGGGGCGCGGCAAACCAAGGACGGTCTCGATTGCTACTCGCAGGGCATCCACAACCTGGCCAATACGCCGATCGAGATGATCGAGTTGACCTATCCGTTGCGCTTCCAGCGGTACGAGTTGATCGCCGACACGGGCGGTGCGGGTAAGTATCGCGGCGGAATGGGCGTGCGACGCGACATCGAGTTCCTCGACGAAAGCGGATCGCTGGAGACCCAGTTCGACAAGTTCAAGGTCGCTCCCTTCGGCCTGTTCGGTGGCGAACCGGGTGCTACCGGCCGCTTGGCGCTCAACCCGGACGGGCCGACGCCACGGGAGCTGCCGTCCAAGACCATGCATTGCAAGCTGCGCCGCGGCGATATTCTCAGCATGTGGACGCAAGGCGGCGGCGGCTACGGACCGCCGGGAGAGCGGAGCAGGGGGGCGATCGAGCGCGACCTCCGCGAGGGCAAGGTTTCGGCCGCCGCCGCGGAGCGCCTGTACGGGAAACAGGGGCGGAAATCATGAAGATCACGGGCCTCGAGACCATCGTCATTCAGTTGCCCGGACGGGCGTCCTACACGTGGCGCTCGCTTCAGGTGCCGATCGGACACTACGTCATCCTCAAGGTCACGACCGACGAGGGGATCGTCGGGCTGGGCGAGGCGCCGGCGATCCTCAGTTGGGGCGGCGAACACGGCCGCTATTTCGGCGAGGATCCGGGCATCGTCTGCTACCTGATCCGCGAGTACTTTACGCCCAGGCTGCTGGGGGCAGATCCCTTCGCCATCCGGGCGCTGTTCCCCCGCATGGACGCCGATATTCGCGGCTATCCCTACACCAAGGCGATGATCGAAAGCGCGCTCCTGGACATCCAGGGGCAAAGCCTGGGGGTGCCCGTCCATCAACTGCTGGGCGGTGCCCTGCGCGACAAGATCCCGCTGTGCCACAGCGTCGGCATCGCGCCGCCGGATGACGCCGCCAAGGAGGCGGCGCAGGTCGTCGAGGACGGCATCGGCTGGCTGCAGATAAAGGTGCCGTCGGAGCCGGCCGAGGACCTGGCGATCGTCAAGGCGATCCGCCGCGCCGTCGGCGACGAGATCAGGATCTTCCCGGACCTCAATCGCGGCTACAAGGCGGTAAAGACGGCGGTCAACAGTATCAAGGCCATGCAGCAGGAAGCCGGCATCATGGCCGTCGAGCAACCGGTCGAAGGCATCGAGGCCATGGCTGCCGTGTGTCGGGCGGTCGATATTCCGGTGATCGTGGACGAAGGCTGTTGGACGCCGCAGGACGCGATCGAGATCGTCAAACGCGGGTCGGCCGATGTTCTCTCGATCTACTACACCAAGTCGGGCGGCCTGATCCGCTCCATGGAGATCGGCACGATCGGCCGCGCCGCGGGCCTCCAGGTCAATGTGAACGGCTCGCTCGAAGGCGGCGTCGGTAATGCCGCGAACCTGCATCTGTCCGCCGCGCTGGAGGGCGACGTTTTGCCCGGTGTCATTACGGTCAACACGCTGGCGGGCCGCGAGCAGACCAAGGTCGGCGGCGTGTTCTATACCGACGATGTCATTACCGAGCCCTTTGCCTATCACGACGGCTGCCTGCAGGTGCCGCAGGGACCGGGGCTGGGGATCGAGCTCGATCCGAAAAAGATCGAGAAGTATCGGGTCGACTGAACGGCGGCGCCCGGCATGGGCATCGCCGAAATGAAGAAACGAGCCGCGCGAAGCGCGAGGCCAATCGAGTAGGGAGAGCGATGCAAGCGAAATTCGGAGTATCCTGTGGCGGCGACCACTGGCAGCCGGAGCAGATTCGCGCGGTGGAAGAACTTGGTTTCGATTCCTTCTGGACCGGCGAGCACATCGTTTATCACCGGCCGATCCTCGAGGCCGTCACCACCTTGACCTATGCCGCCACCCTCACGTCGCGGATCAAGGTCGGCCCGGCCACTTTGCTGCTTCCGCTGCGCCATCCGACCATGGTGGCGAAGCAGTTCTCGAGCCTCGACGTGTTATCGCAAGGCCGCGTCGTCCTGACCGTTGGCGTCGGCGGTGACTATCCGCGCGAGTTCGCGGCCTGCGGCGTTTCGGTCGGCGAGCGCGGCCAGCGCGCGACCGAGGCCATCGAGATCATGCGCAAGTACTGGAGCGGAAAGCGCTTCGACTATAACGGCAAGATCTTCCAACTCAAGGACGTCGACATGCTGCCGACGCCGGTACAGCCGGGCGGGCCGCCGATCTGGGTGTCGGGTCGGCAGGAGGGGCCGATGCGCCGCGCCGCCACATTGGGCGACGGCTGGCATCCCTACATGTTTACGGCCGTGCGCTGCCACGACTCGTTCATCAAGGTCAAGCAGCTCGCGCGCGACGCCGGCCGGGTCTTGCCGGCCGATTATGTCTTCGCCTGCTTCATCTATGTGAGCCTAGATGATGACCGGGAAAAGGCGCGGTCGCGCGCCATCAAGGAACTGACCTATCGCTATGACCAGGACTTCTCGGACCTGGTCGACAAGTATTGCGCCTTCGGGCCGTCTCAGGCCGTGATCGACTATCTGGCGAAGTACATCGAGGCGGGGGTCAACTACTTCATTCTCGCCCCGATCATGCCGCCGGAGAGGCGACGCGAGCACCTGGAGCAGCTGGCCACCAAGGTCCTGCCGGCGCTCGAGGGCATGGAGACCGGACAGGTGCCATGACCGACGCGACCGGAGCTCAGCTGATCACCGACCGGCTTTGCGAAATCGCCGCACGCGATGCCGGCCGGGAGTTGATCGTCTGTCCGGTCTATGGCCGCCTGACCTACGGCGAGACCGCCCGGCAGGCCGAGCGGCTCGCCTTCGCCCTACGCGCTCTGGGCCTCGGGCCCGGCGACATCGTGATCCTGCAGTTGCCCAACTGGGCACCGTTTCTGGTCTTCCATCTCGCGCTCACGCTGATCGGGGCGGTTACCGCAACCATCCCCATCGTCTTTCGCGAGCGCGAGTTGCGCAATGTGCTGCAGCTCACCGAGGCCAAGGGCCTCGTCGTCCCCACGGTTCATCGCGGCCACGACTACGGCGCCATGGCGGAGGGCCTGCGGGAGATCGCGCCCTCGCTGCGTCACATCTTCCTGGTGGGCGCCGATGAGGGCCCGAAGCGGAGCGGCAGCCACAGTTACGAAACCCTCATGCGCGACCCCTGGGAGAGCCGCGCCCCGAGCGATAGCCTAGCCCCGTTGCGGCCTGGTCTCGACGACGTGACCGCCCTGGGCTTCACCTCGGGGACGACGGGCACGCTCAAGGCCGCCGTCTACGACAGCCATATACTGGCGGCGACCAACCGTGGCCTGGCGGAGCGCTATGACCTTAACGAGGCCGACCGGATTTTCGGCTGCTCGCCGGTCGGCCATGCGGTCGGCTTCACGCACGCTCTGCGCATGGCGGTCACGATCGGCGGCAGCATCGTCCTGCAGGACCGCTGGGATCCCGCCAGAGCTCTGGAGATCATCCAGCAGGAAGGCTGCACCTTCATGGCGTGCGCCACACCCTTCCTCTTGGACCTGGTCTACCAT
>JAJFGI010000057.1 GCA_021776215.1 Kiloniellaceae bacterium
CCAGGATCGGGATGGTCTGCGACGAGATCACCCAGGGCATCAGGCTCTTGTCCAGGGAGCGCACGTGGACGATGCCGACCGCGAGCAAAATGCCCAGCACGGTGCCGATGGCGAAGCCGAGGAGGCTCGAGGACAAGGTAATCCAGGAATGGAAGACCAGACTGCGCTTGGAGGTCATCGGCGTATCGACGATGGTCTTTTGCATCTCGGCCACGATCTGGTGCGGTGCCGGCAGGAGCGGCCTCTCCTGGGCCAGGGTGGCGCGGACCAAATCGGCGTTCGACCACTCCACTCCTTGACGCTCGAACAGGTCGATCTGCCAGGGCGTATTGAGCCAGACGGCGCCGGCATACCAAAGGACGATGATCGCGGCCACTACCACTAGCACCGGTCCGGTCTGGCCCGCCATCAGGCGGTTGAACGAACGCCGCGGCACGGCAACGGCTGAGAAGGCCTCAGTCGTCATAGCTGTGCCCGGCGCGTAAGCCCTGACGCACGCGATGCGCGACCTCCAGGAAGCCCGGAGTTTCGCGAATGTCGAGGGTCCGATCGCGATCGAAATCGGTCGGGATCACGTCGATGATCTTACCTGGGCGCGGCGACATGACCACGATCTTGGTGGACAGGAACACGGCCTCGGGGATCGAGTGGGTGACGAAGACCACGGTCTTGCCGGTCTTGTCCCAGAGGCGCAGAAGCTGTTCGTTCAGGTGATCGCGAACGATCTCGTCCAGCGCCCCGAACGGTTCATCCATCAGCAGCAGTTCAGGATCGAAGCACAGCGCGCGGGCGATGGAGGCGCGCTGCTGCATGCCGCCGGAAAGCTGCCAGGGAAATTTTTTCTTGAAACCGTCCAGGCCCACCAGGTCCAGGTGCCGGTGGACACGCTCCCGGCGTTCGGCCGCGGACACGCCCATGATCTCCAGCGGCAACGCGACATTGCGCTCGATGGTCCGCCAGGGATAGAGGCCGGCGGCCTGGAAGACGTAGCCATAGGCACGGCCCAGGCGCGCCTCGTGCGCGGAGACGCCGTTGACCTGGATCTCGCCACCGGTGGGCTGCTCCAGATCGGCTATCACGCGCAGCAGCGTCGTCTTGCCGCAGCCGGACGGGCCGATGAAAGAGACGAACTCACCCTGCTCGATGGCGATATCCACATCGGACAAGGCATAGACCGGACCGTCCGCCGTCTGGAAGGTGAGCGACAGATCCCGTGCCTCGACCACCCGCCGGCGCGACTCAAGTACCGGCCTCGGGGCTGCCTTGGCAATCGGCGCCGCGGTCACGGTCAATTCCTCGCGGCTATATGTGCGGTAATTGAGGCAGGTGTCACCCCCACCCCGACCCTTCCCTCTCGGCGGGATGGGAGATGTGGTCCCGTGGCCAAACGGATTCCCTTCACCTTTGTGAAGGCTACGGGATTTACACATCGTGACGTCGTGTGAGACGTTCTTCGTCGTCCCCGCGAAAGCGGGGACCCAGAGATGGCAGGCGCATGACCGAGAAGCGTCCTTGCGTCTACATGCTCGCGAGCCGGCGCAACGGGACCCTTTATACCGGTGTGACCAGCGATGTGGCCCGCCGCGTCTGGGCGCATCGATCCGGCGCCGTTGACGGATTCACCCGGCAGCACAACGTCCATAGGCTGGTCTTTGTCGAGTTCCATGGGACCATGGAAGACGCCATTCTGCGCGAGAAGCGCATCAAGAAGTGGCGGCGCGCTTGGAAGCTGGCCCTGATCGAACAACATAACCCGCAGTGGCGCGACCTTGCCGAAGATCTGATCTCGTAGCGCCACCTCTGGGTCCCCGCTTTCGCGGGGACGACGGAGAAGCGACTTGGGTGAACCCCGTAGCCCTTCGATTGGGCAGGGCCGGGGTTGGAGGTGATGCCGCAACCCATGTGTCGGGAGTTTAAGTGACATGCCCCGCCTTCTCCAAGATCGCGCGCAGCAGCACGTTGCCGCCGGCGGTGATCCATTCCGGCTTGGCATCCTCGATCTCGTTGTGGCTGATGCCGTCGATGCAGGGCACGAAGATCATCGAGGTCGGCGCCACGTTGGCCACATAGCAGGCATCGTGCCCGGCGCCGGAGACGATCTCGCGCATGGAATAGCCGCAGTCCTTCGCCGCCTCGCGCACCGCGGACACGCAACTCTCGTCGAAATGGATCGGGGCGTAGTAGAAAATCTGTTCCATTTCAACTTGCAAGCCGATCTTCTTGGCTATCTGCTCGACCCCGGCGCGCATGGCCTTGTCCATGCCGGCCAGGACCGCATCGTCCGGGTGGCGGAAGTCGATGGTCAGAAAGACTTGCCCGGGGATGACGTTGCGCGAGTTGGGATGCACTTTCATCATGCCCACGGTGGCGCAGGCCGAGGGCGCGTTGTCCAGGCCGATCTTGTTCACCAGGTCGACCACTCGGGCGGCGCCCAGCAGCGCATCCTTGCGCCGGGTCATGGGGGTCGGGCCGGCGTGGGATTCGACGCCGGTCAGGGTCAACTCGTACCAGCGCTGCCCCTGGGCATCGGTGACGATGCCGATGGTCTTGTCCTCGGCTTCCAGGATCGGCCCCTGCTCGATGTGCGCCTCGAAGTAGGCGTGCACGTCGCGGCCGCCCACCTCCTCCGACCCGGCATAGCCGATGCGCTGCAACTCCTCGCCCATGGTCTTGCCGTCCTCGTCGGCGCGGTTGAGACCATAGTCGAGGGAGAACACGCCGCCGAACACGCCCGAGGCGACCATGGCCGGGGCAAAGCGCGAGCCTTCCTCATTGGTCCACACCGCCACTTCGATGGGCCGCTCGGTCTCGTAGCCCAGATCGTTCAAGGTGCGCACCGCTTCGAGGCCGGCAAGGACACCGTAGACCCCGTCGAAACGGCCGCCGGTCGGCTGCGTGTCCAGGTGGCTGCCGGTGATTACCGGTGCCAGGTCGTTGTTGCGGCCGGCCCGGCGGGCGAAGATGTTGCCCATCTTGTCCACCTTGAGGGTACAGCCGGCGGCCTCGCACCATTTGGCGAACAAATCACGCCCCTGCTTGTCCAGATCGGTCAGCGCCAAACGGCAGCAGCCGCCTTTCTTGGTGGCGCCGATCTTTGCCATCTCCATCAGGCTGTCCCACAGGCGCTGCCCGTCGATCGATAGGTTGCGTTTCTCGGACATGCGCGTCTCCCCGATACGTCGTGTCTAGTTTAGCGCCGTGAGAGAGTCGTAGGTGTCCGGACGGCGGTCCCGGAAGAATTGCCATTTGTCGCGGATCTCACGAATCATGTCGAAATCCATTTCGTGCACCAGCAGTTCGTCCTTGTCGCGGCTGGCGATGGCCTCGATCTCGCCGCGCGGGTTGACGAAATAGCTCTGCCCGTAGAACTCGCCCACATTCCAGGGCGCTTCCGTGCCGACCCGGTTGGTGGCGCCGATGAAGACGCCATTGGCAACGGCCGAAGCCGGTTGCTCAAGCTTCCACAGATACTCCGAAACCCCGGCCACCGTGGCCGACGGGTTGACGATGTACTCGGCCCCCTTCAGGGCCAGTGCCCGCCAGCCTTCCGGGAAATGCCGGTCGTAACAGATGTAGACACCCAGCTTGCAATAGGCGGTTTGGAACACTGGCCAGCCGGAGGCGCCGGGCTTGAAGAAAAATTTCTCCCAGAAGCCGGCCACGTGCGGGATGTGAGTCTTGCGGTACTTGCCCAGGTAAGTGCCATCGGCATCGATGACGGCGGCGGTGTTGTAGTAGACGCCGGTCATCTCCTCCTCGTAGATCGGCACTACGATGACCATGCGGTGCTTTTTCGCCAGATCCTGCATCAAGCGCGTGGTCGGCCCGTCGGGGATTGGCTCGGCCGCGGCATACCATTTAGCATCCTGGCTGGGGCAGAAATAGGGCTGGGTGAAGACCTCCTGAAAGCAAAGCACTTGGACGCCCTGCTTGCCGGCTTTCTCGATCAAGGGCAGGTGGGCTTCGATCATGGTTTCCTTGATCAGTTGCGGGCTGCTTCCGGTGTCGGCCTTCAGCCCCATCTGGATCAGGCCGCCTTTCAGCTTCGCCATGCCCCACCTCCCTGTTTCGCTTCGCTGGGTCGCTTAGTTCAGATTCTTCAAAACCGTCTTCAAGGTCTCTAAAAGCTGGTCGATTTCCTTCTTTTCGATAATGAGCGGCGGGGATAGGGCGATGATGTCTCCCGTAGTGCGGATCAGACAGCCCTTCTCATAGGCATCGAGGAAAGCGGCGAAGGCGCGTTTCGTCGGCTCGCCCGGAATGGATTCCAGCTCGATCGCCCCCATCAAACCGGCATTGCGGATGTCGATGACATGCGGCAGATCCTTGAGGCTGTGCAAGGCATCCTCCCAATAGGGGGACAGCTCGGCCGCGCGCTCGAACAAGCCCTCGTCCCGATAGGTATCGAAGGTCGCCAGACCGGCCGCGCAGGCGATCGGATTGCCCGAATAGGTATAGCCGTGGAAGAACTCGATAAGATGCTCGGGCCCGGTCATGAAGGC
>JAJFGI010000058.1 GCA_021776215.1 Kiloniellaceae bacterium
TGGTACACGGGCGCGGCCGGCTGGATGTATCGTGCCGGTGTCGAGGGCATTCTGGGCATCCGCCGCGAGGGCGCTTTTCTGGTCGTCGATCCCTGCATTCCAGCCGCATGGCCGGGATTTGAAGCCACGGTAAAAGTGGGATTGACCCTGTACGATATCCGCATCGAGACACCATCGCATTGGCGTCGCGACATCTCGCACGCGCTCCTCGATGGCTCGCGGCTCGACTGTGCCGAAGGGCGGGTATGCGTCCCTCTGGACGGCGGGGCGCACACTCTGTTGATCGGTGTGGAACAAGCGCTGACTCACATTTGATGCTCTGGGGTCGAATGCGTGGCAGACCGTGACCGCAGCCGCTTGAGCCAATCAACTGCGACCGGCCTTCGTTAAGTTGACAGCACCACGGCGCATATTTGCGCGAATGGGACTGCGAAATCGGCCGCCAGAGAACATGTGCGGCAAGCCGTGGACAAGGCTGAAAGACCTCGTTCTCTCGGTCCCGTTCGCGCGGCGGCCCGGCGCAAAGGCCCGCACACCGCCGCGAGCCGTACCGTGGGTTCGACTCCCGCTCGGCTTTTTCTGCGATATCAATTACTTACTGGCGGAGGGGGTGGGATTCGAACCCACGGTACGCTCGCGCGTACAACGGTTTTCGAGACCGCCCCGTTCGACCACTCCGGCACCCCTCCGCACGGGCCGCGAACCGGCGCATCACTCGGCCGGCGGGCAATACCGGCGCGAACGTAGCCTAAGGCCGGCACCCCCGCAAGACGCCGGCCACCGGCAGGAATATCTATAGCTTGGTCGGGCGGGCCGGGCTCCCTATCTGCTATAGTCGCGCGCAGCGCGCAGCACACCAACAGGCACGGATAGATGAACCCAGGCACCGAGCTTCCCGAAATTCCGATGGTCGATGTGGGGACCGATGGCGTCCGCGCCCTGCTGGCCGCCGCACCGGCACGGGCCGAGGCCCTGCTGGCCAGCGCCGCCGGGACCTATATGCCGCCGCTTATCCGCCTGGGCGACAATCTGTCCCGCCGCTGGCTGGTGCGGCATGACAACCCGCATCTCGCCGAAATCGATGCGATCGCCGCCGCGGTTGCGGCGCCGGGCGCCCATTTTCTCAATGTCTCGTACGAATGGGGGTGTACCGGCGGTGTGACCTCGGCGCCCGGCGGCGGGTGCCGCCTGGTGCGGGTGTTGGATTGGCCCTTCGACGGCCTCGGCGCCAACCTGGTCGCGGCGCGGCACACCGGCCCCGCCGGGGACTGGATCAACCTGACCTGGCCCGGTTTCGTCGGCAGCATCCAGGGCCTGGCCCCCGGCCGCTTCGCCGTGGCCGTGAATCAGGCCCCCATGGCCCGCTATTCGCCGCTGTTGCCCCTCGACTGGGCGATCAACCGGGGCCGGGTCTGGCGGAATGGCGGATTGCCGCCGGCCCACCTGTTGCGTCGGGTCTTCGAGACCTGCACCGACTATCGGGCCGCCAAGGCGATGCTGTGTGGGACGCCATTGGCGCTGCCGGCGATCTTCCTGCTGGCCGGGTCGGGCGCCGGCCAGGGCTGCGTCATCGAACGGCTGGAAACGCGCGCCGCTGTCTTCGAGCAGCCAGCCGTCGCCGCCAACCACTGGCAGACCCCGGGGTGGGGTGGCAGGCCGCGCGGCAACGACAGCCCGGGCCGCCGGCGCACCCTGGCGGCGCGTCTCTCGGGCGCCGGACCCGAGCTCGACTGGCTGGCGCCGCCGGTGCTCAATAAGACCACCCGCCTGGCCATGGTGGCCGAGCCGGCCAGTGGCCGCCTCACCGCCCGCGGCTTCGAGACGTACGGCCCGGCGACCGCGATCCTGCGCCTGGGCCGGGACGCCGGGAACCACCGGACAGCGGCGACTTCTGCCGGGAAATCTCCTGGGAACACGCCCGGAAACATCCCCGGAAAAGCGTTGACAGGCGGGGCCGCGCCGCTATAGTCCGCGCCGTCGGCCGTGGGCCCTGCAAGGTCGGGGCCGTACCCAGCCCATTTTCGCAGACTATAGAGCGCAACCAATCGCCATGTTCGCAGTCATCAAAACCGGCGGCAAACAGTACCGGGTCGCCCAGGACGACGTCATCCGGGTCGAGAAACTGGCCGCCGAGGCCGGCGATATCGTCGAATTGGGCAACGTCCTCATGGTCGGCGGCGACGGCGACATGAGCGTCGGCGCGCCCTACGTGGCGGGCGCCACCGTGGCTGCCGAAGTCCTGGAGCAAGGCCGCGGCAAGAAGATCATCATCTTCAAGAAGAAGCGCCGGCAGAACTACCGCCGCCACAACGGCCACCGCCAGTACGAGACGGTCCTGCGTGTCACCGAGATTCTGACCGACGGCAAGAAACCGTCGACGACCAAGGCGGCACCCAAGGCCGCCCCCAAAGAGGCAAAACCGACGGCGCCGGCGAAGGCCGGGACCGACAAGAAGGCTGCCCCGAAGAAAGCCGCGCCAAAGAAAGCTGCCACCGAGAAGAAGGCGGCGGCAAAGAAGGCCGCCCCGAAAAAGGCCGCGGCCAAGAAGCCGGCGGCGAAGAAGACGGGCGCCGCCAAGGCGACCAAGAAGAAGGAGTAGCGCGCCATGGCCCATAAAAAAGCAGGCGGCAGCTCGCGCAACGGCCGCGATACGGCCGGCCGGCGCCTGGGCGTCAAGCTGTTCGGCGGCGAGCAGGCCGTTGCTGGCAACATCCTGGTTCGCCAGCGCGGCACCAAGTTCCATCCGGGCGATAATGTGGGCATGGGCAAGGATCACACCTTGTTCGCCTTGGTCGACGGCCACGTGAGCTTCGCCCGCAAGGCGCGCAACCGCACCTTCGTGTCGGTCTCGCCGGGCGCATCGCCGCCGCCGGCCGAATAGCTTCGGAGGGGCCCCTCCGAAGCCGAGGCGCCTCTTTCCCAGACGAATACCGGTCACAGATATCGGCTACGGGGGAAGCGGGCACCGCTTCTCCCGTTTTCGTATGCCCACAGCGACCGCCCCATGACACACACTCTGACCACACCGCGCCTGGCCCTGCGCCAACTCCGCGCCGCCGATGCCGCCCGCATTCAGGCCCTGTGCGGCAACTGGAATGTCGCGCGCATGTTAGAAGTCGTGCCGCACCCTTACCCCGACGGGTTGGCCGAGGATTGGCTTGCAAGTCGGCCGGCGGCGTGGCGCGCCGGTGCCGCATATACTTTCGCCATTGAACTTTCCGGCGACTTGGTCGGAGTTGTCAGCATCGAGCGCCAGGACACCGGCGATCACGCCATTGGCTATTGGCTGGGCGAGCCGTGGTGGGGCCAAGGTCTGATGAGCGAGGCCGTCGCCCGCGCCATCGCTTTCGCGCGCGACGAGCTTACTCTGGATAAACTGACCTCGGCGTATTTTTCCGACAACCCGGCGTCTGGACGGATCCAAGAGAAGCAGGGGTTTCGAGTGATTGGGCATGGTCACCTACCCTGCGAGGCGCGGGGCGGTGACGTGGCGGCAACTTTCACGGAGCTGCACCTCACGGGTGCGTGCTAACTTGGTGACGCCATGAAATTCCTCGACGAGGCGAAGGCCTATATCAAGAGCGGTGACGGCGGCAACGGATGCATGAGCTTCCGGCGCGAGAAGTTCATCGAGTTCGGCGGCCCCAACGGCGGTGACGGCGGGCGCGGCGGCGATGTGGTGGCCGAGGCGGTCGAGGGCCTGAACACCCTGATCGACTTCCGCTATCAGCAGCACTTCAAGGCCGCCCGCGGCACCCATGGCAAGGGCCGCAACATGACCGGTGCCGCCGGCGCGCCCCTGGTCATTAAGGTCCCCGTCGGCACCCAAATCCTGGCCGACGACAAGGAAACCCTGGTCGCCGAATTGCTCGAGCCGGGGCAGCGGGTGGTCCTGGCCACCGGCGGCGACGGCGGCTTCGGCAATGCCCGCTTCAAGACCTCGACCAACCGGGCGCCGCGGCGCGCCGATCCCGGCTGGCCGGGCGAGGAGCGCTGGCTCTGGCTGCGCCTGAAACTCATCGCCGACGCCGGCCTGGTCGGCCTGCCGAACGCCGGCAAGTCGACCCTGTTGTCGGTGGTCTCGCGGGCCCGGCCCAAGGTCGCGGACTATCCTTTCACCACATTGCATCCGGTGCTCGGCGTGGTGCACGCGCATGGCAGCGAGTTCGTGCTCGCGGATATCCCCGGCCTGATCGAAGGCGCGCACGAGGGCGCTGGGTTGGGCGACCGCTTCCTCGGCCATGTGGAGCGCTGCGCCGTCCTGGTGCACTTGGTCGATGGCACGCAAGAGGATGTGGCCGGCGCCTATCGGACCATCCGGGCGGAGCTGGACGCCTACGGCCATGGCCTGGCGGAAAAGCCGGAGATCGTCGCCCTCAACAAGATCGACGCCTTGGCCCCAGAGGAGATCGACAGCCGTGCCGCCGCCCTAGCCACGGCCGCCGGGGTCGACCAGGTCTTGCGCCTCTCCGGTGCCACCGGCGACGGCGTGGATGCCCTGCTTGCGGTCCTGCAGCAGCACGTCGTGGCGGCCCAGGCCGCCCGCGCCGAGGCCGAGGCCGCCAAAATCGTGGGCGGCGAGCCATGAGCCATGGCCTGACCGGCGTCAGCCGTCTGGTGGTCAAGATCGGCTCCGCCCTGCTGGTCGAGCAGGAGAGCGGCAATCTGCACCGGACCTGGCTGAACGCGCTGGCCGACGACGTGGCCGCGTTGGTGCGCCGCGGGGTGGAGGTAATGATCGTCTCCTCCGGCGCCATCGCCGTCGGCCGCCGGCACCTGGGATTGACGCACCGGACATTGCGCCTGGAGGAGAACCAGGCCGCCGCCGCCACCGGGCAGATCCGCTTGGCGCATGCGTATCAGGAGACCCTGGCCCGGCACGACATCACGGTGGCGCAGATCCTGCTCACCCTCGACGATACGGAGGAGCGGCGCCGGCATCTCAACGCCCGCGCCACCATGAGCACTTTGTTGCGCCTGGGCACCGTGCCGGTGATCAACGAAAACGACACGGTGGCGACCTCGGAAATCCGATTCGGCGATAACGACCGCCTGGCGGCGCGCGTTGCCGCCATGATGAATGCCGATGCGCTGATCCTGCTCTCCGACATCGAGGGTCTGTACAGCGCCGACCCACGGCAGAATCCGGCTGCCACCTTCATCGCCGAGGTGCCGGCGATTACGGCGGAGATCGAGGCCATGGCCGGGGCGCCGCCGCCGGGATACAGCTCCGGCGGCATGGTCACCAAGCTGGCGGCGGCCCGCATTGCCGTGGGCGCCGGCTGCCGCATGGCCATCGCCGACGGGCGCGTCATGAACCCTCTGGCGGCCCTCGAAGCCGGCGGCCGCGCCACCTGGTTTCTCTCGCAGGTGGAGCCGCGCACGGCGCGCAAGCGCTACATCGCCGGCTCCCTCAAACCCAGCGGCAGCCTGATCGTCGATCCCGGGGCGCTCAAGGCCCTGCGTGGCGGCAAGAGCCTGCTGCCCGCCGGTGTCACCGCCGTCCAGGGCACGTTCCAGCGCGGCGACGCGGTCACCGTGCGCACCGCCGATGGGTCCGAGATCGGCCGGGGCTTGGTCGCCTATGGGGCCGACGAGGCATGCCGGATCATCGGCCATAAGAGCCGTGAAATTGAAACCATTCTGGGCTACCGTGGCCGGGAGGAGTTGATTCACCGGGACGATCTGGCCCTGACCGAAGGATCGACCGCAGAAGGGGCGAAACCATGACCGCGGATGCGGCGCTGGCCCAAGGGAAGGCCCACAGCAACGGCCACCCCGGCGAGGGACGCGAGCCCGACTTGGCCAGTGAGATGGCCTATATCGGCCGCGCCGCCCGCGCTGCCGCGGCGCAGCTGGCCCTGGCCAATCCGGGGACCAAGACCCTGGCGCTCGAAGCCGCGGCCGCCGCCATCCGCCACGGGCAGGAAGAGATCCTGGCGGCCAATGCCATCGATATGGAGGCGGCGCGGAACAAGCACTTGAGCGCCGCCCTGCTCGACCGCCTGGCCCTCGATGCCCGCCGGGTCGAGGCCATGGCGCAAGGGCTCGAAGCCATCGCCCGCTTTCCCGATCCGATCGGCCGCACCCTGGCGGAATGGGATCGGCCGAACGGCCTGCGGATCGCGCGCGTGAGCGTGCCCCTGGGGGTGATCGGGATCATCTACGAAAGCCGGCCGAATGTGACCGCCGATGCCGGCGGCCTGTGCTTGAAGTCGGGCAACGCGGCGATCCTGCGCGGTGGCTCGGAAAGCTTCCATTCCTCGGCGGCGATCCACGATTGCCTGCAAGCGGGCCTGCGCGAGGCGGGCCTGCCCGAGGCGGCGATCCAGCGCGTCCCGACCACCGACCGCGCCGCCGTCGGTTTGCTTCTGCGCATGAACGAATTCGTCGACATCATTGTGCCACGCGGCGGCCGCGGCTTGATCGAACGGGTGCAGGCGGAAAGCCGCATACCGGTCATCGCCCACCTGGAGGGCATGTGCCATACCTACCTGCACGCGGCCGCCGACCCGAAGATGGCGCGCGCGGTGGTGCTCAACGCCAAGATGCGGCGCACCGGCATTTGCGGGGCCACGGAGACCTTGCTGGTCGACCGCACGGTCGCGCCAAGCCTGTTGCCGCCGATCCTCGACGATCTGATCGCCGCCGGTTGCGAGATTCGCGGCGATGCGGAGGTCTGCGGGTTGGAGGCGCGCGCGAAACCGGCGCAAGCCGACGACTGGGAGACCGAATACCTGGACGCCATTCTGACGGTTGGCGTGGTCGATGATCTGGAGGCGGCGATTGCTCATATCAACCGGCACGGCTCGCACCATACCGAGGCGATCATTACCGACGACGCGGCGGCGGCGGCGGCATTCCTGACCCAGGTCGATGCGGCGATCGTCATGCACAACACCTCCACCCAGTTCGCCGCCGGCGGTGAGTTTGGCATGGGCGCCGAGATCGGCATTTCCACCGGCCGCCTGCATGCCCGCGGTCCGGTCGGCGCCGAGCAGTTGACCAGCTACAAATACGTGGTCCGCGGCAAGGGGCAGGTCCGGCCCTGACTCCCCCGCCGCAAAACCTCGCTCGCCTGGCCAAGGCCCTGGGCGGCCGGCTTCCCGCGGCGGGGCAGCGCATCGGTTTGCTCGGCGGCTCCTTCAACCCGGCGCATACGGGCCATCGGACGATCAGCACCACGGCGCTGCAACGCCTGCGCCTGGATGCGGTGTGGTGGCTGGTGGCGCCGCAAAATCCGCTCAAG
>JAJFGI010000059.1 GCA_021776215.1 Kiloniellaceae bacterium
CCGCGCGGCTCGATCCGCATCCGGCGGTCGAGGCAAACGGCAAACGGCGAGCGGTGCGATGAGCGCCCGGCTGGAAAGCCTGCCGCTGCGCCGGGAGCAGGCGCGAGAAGGGCGCAATCCCGGCATGGCCCTCGACCTCGACTGGATCGCCGGGTTGCAGGTCAATCGCAGCGCCGTGGAGCGGCGCACCGCCACCCTGGTCAAGCGGCGCACGGTGAAGAAGGCGTGGCAGGCCGCCTGGCTGCTCAAGGCGATCTCCTGCATGGATCTGACCACCCTTGCCGGCGACGACACCCCCGGCCGGGTGCGCCGCCTGTGCGCCAAGGCGCGCCAACCGGTGCGCCGCAGTGTGCTCGAGGCGCTGGGCGTAGGGGACCTGCAGCTCACGGTCGGCGCCGTCTGCGTTTACCACGCCATGGTCGAGACGGCGGTGGCGGCGCTGGCCGGTTCCAGTATTCCGGTGGCGGCGGTTTCCACGGGCTTTCCCGCCGGCTTGTCGCCCTTCGACCTGCGTGTGCGCGAAATCGAGGCGTCGGTGCGCGCCGGGGCGCGCGAAATCGACATCGTGATCACCCGCGGCCACGTGCTCACCGGCAACTGGCCGGCGCTCTATGACGAGGTGCGCGCCTTTCGCGAGTCGTGCGGGTCGGCGCATATGAAAACCATTCTCGGCACCGGCGATCTGGGCACCCTGCGTAACGTCGCTCGCGCCTCCGTCGTCTGCATGATGGCGGGCGCCGATTTCATCAAGACCTCGACGGGCAAGGAGAGCGCGAACGCGACGCTGCCGGTCAGCCTGGTGATGACCCGCATGATCCGCGACTATCAGGCGCGCAGCGGCCATCGCATCGGGTTCAAGCCAGCCGGAGGCATCTCCACCGCCAAGGACGCGCTCGCCTACCTCATCCTGATGAAGGAGGAATTGGGGCGCGACTGGCTGGAGCCGGCGCTCTTCCGCTTCGGCGCCTCCAGCCTGCTCACCGACATCGAGCGGCAGCTGGATCATCACGCCACAGGCCGCTATGCGGCGGCCTATCGCCAGCCGATGGCTTGAGGGTCAACCCATGAGCATCGCCGAAATTCTCGATACCATGGACTACGGCCCGGCGCCCGAGGCGCGCGACCATGCGGATGCCTGGCTCGCCGGGCATGCCGACGGATTCGGTCTGTTCATCGGCGGCGCCTGGCGCCCGGCCAAATCCGGCGAGCGGTTCGACACTGTCGATCCGGCGAACGGCAAGACGTTGGGCACGCTTGCCCAGGCCGGCAAGGCCGATGTGGATGCGGCGGTGCGTGCCGCGCGCGGAGCGCAGTCCGACTGGGCCGGCCTCGGCGGCCACGGCCGCGCCCGCCACCTCTATGCGTTGGCGCGGCTCGTGCAAAAGAATGCGCGGTTGTTGGCGGCGCTGGAAACCCTGGACAACGGCAAGCCGATCCGCGAGACCCGGGATATCGATATCCCGCTGGTCGCCCGGCATTTCTATCATCATGCCGGCTGGGCCCAGCTCATGGACAGCGAGTTTCCGGATCAGCGCCCGGTCGGTGTCGTCGGCCAGGTGATCCCGTGGAACTTTCCGTTGCTCATGCTGGCCTGGAAGGTGGCGCCGGCGCTGGCCGCCGGCAACACCGTGGTGCTCAAGCCGGCGGAATACACCAGCCTGACCGCTCTGCTTTTCGCCGAGCTAGCGCAAGAGGCTGGCTTGCCGCCGGGCGTCCTCAACATCATCACCGGCGATGGCCGCACCGGCGAAATGCTCGTCGCCCATACGGGTATCGACAAGGTGGCCTTCACCGGCTCGACCGAGGTGGGCCGGCGCATACGCGCTGCCACGGCCGGGCAGGGAAAGAAGCTATCTCTGGAACTTGGCGGCAAATCGCCTTTCATCGTCTTCGACGATGCCGACATGGACAGCGCCGTCGAGGGCCTGGTGGATGCCATCTGGTTCAACCAGGGACAGGTCTGCTGCGCCGGCTCGCGCCTGCTGACGCACGAGGGCGTGGCCGACCGGCTGTACGGCAAGGTGCGCGAGCGCATGGCCCGCCTGCGCGTGGGCGATCCGCTGGACAAGTCCGTGGATATCGGCGCCATCGTGCATCCCGACCAATGGCGCCGCATCGAAACACTGGTCGCGCAAGGCGTGGACGAAGGGGCCGAGCTATGGCGGCCGCAATTGGATCTGCCGAAAAGCGGCTGTTTCTACCCGCCGACCTTGCTCACCAATGTGACGCCCTCGGCGACCGTCGCGCAGGAGGAGATCTTCGGCCCGGTCCTGGTGGCCATGACGTTTCGAACGCCGGACGAGGCGGTGGCGCTCGCCAACAACAGCCGTTATGGCCTGGCCGCGAGTGTTTGGACCGAGAACATCAATCTCGCCCTCGACGTGGCGCCCAAGCTCAAGGCCGGGGTCGTCTGGGTTAATTCAACCAACCAGTTCGATGCCGCCTGCGGCTTCGGCGGTTACCGCGAATCCGGCTTCGGCCGCGAGGGCGGCCGCGAAGGCATGTACGAATATTTGACTCCGGCGGCCCCGCCCAAGCGTCTGCCGGCCGGCCGCGCGGCGCTGGCCCGGCGCGGGCGCAAGGCCGCGGCCGAGCGGCACGGTATTCCGGCCGTCGATCGCACCGCCAAACTCTACATCGGCGGCCGCCAGGTGCGCGCGGACGGCGGCTACAGCCTGCCCGTGGTAGCTGCCGATGGAACCCATCTTGGCTCGGTCGGCGAGGGCAACCGCAAGGATATCCGCGATGCCGTCGAGGCGGCGCGTAAGGCG
>JAJFGI010000060.1 GCA_021776215.1 Kiloniellaceae bacterium
CTGACCCCCATCGGACACCAGAACAACGCCCTGGTCATGGGCCCCGGCGGCTATCGATTCGGCGACTACTGGCGTATGGGGCTGCCCCTGGAGATCCTCGTCATCGCCGTCTCTATCCCCATGATTTTGCTCGTTTGGCCGCTCTGACCGATGCTAACCTTTCACTTGCTCTCGGTCTGCCATTCCTCGGACCGGCGCTTGGCTTCGTCCAGTTGCTCCGGCGTCAGGAAGGCGGCCATCATGTTGCGCATCTCCACCGCTTGATCATAGCGCCGGCCGGTGGCAAAGCGGGTGGCGGCCAGGTCGAACCAGACGTAAGCCTGCACGTAATCCTGCGGCACCCCGAGGCCCTTGTTGTAGAGGATGGCCAAGTCGCGTTGCGCCGGGGCGTTCCCCTGATCGGCCGCCATCTTGTACCAGCGCGCGGCCTCGAACATATCCTCGACAGTGCCGGCCCCGTCGGCGTAGGCACGGCCAAGCTCGAACTGTGCCACCGCATCGCCGGCCAAGGCGGCCGGCAACCATTGGCGGAACACCTGGGCCGGCGCCGCCGTGTCCTGGTCGACCTCGGTGCCCATGACGGGCTGACCCAGGCCGACCAGACCCGACATGACCATCGCCGCCCCGATACGGCGTGCCGCTGTCCCTATCCCCATCCCCATTTTAGAACTCCGCTATTGCGTTGCGACAGCCAGGCCCGCGACCTCTTCGTTGCGCACCTGGGCCTGTTCGCGCAGGCGCTCCAGCAGCCCGTCCATGCGGCCCTCGCTGGCACGAATGACCGCGGCGTATTCGGCACGCTGGGTGAGCGCCATGCTGATCCCCTCGATCACCACGTCGACGATCCGCCATGTGCCGGCATCGTCGCGCAGGCGCCATTCGACCGCAACCGCCGGACCGCCGGGACGGTTGACCCGGCTGCTGACCAGGGCCCCGTCCTCGCCCCGCAGCTGCGCACCGCGCACCTCCAGGGTCTCGCCGGCATAGTTCCCCAGATGCCGCGCGTAGGTGGCCACCATGCTGGCGGCGAACAGCCGGTCGAATTCGGCCTGCTCGGCGTCGCTCGCGCGGCGCCCGTGTTTCCCCAAGACAAATCGGCCAATGCGATGGGTGTCGATACCCTGGCTCAGCAGGCGCCCCAACGCTTGCTGCCGCTGGGCCGGGGACAGGCGCTCATCCGCCATGGTGGCGATCACCCGATCGCCAAAGTCACGCACGAAGTCCGCCGGGTCCGCCGCCGGGGCGGCGTCGGCGGCGCGCAGCAGGGTCAGGCTGATCGCCAACGCGGCTACGAGCGCGACACCGGCGGCGACGATATTGGGCCAGGGAAACGGAATGGCGCGGGATCTCGGCATGATCGGCCTCTCCAGATATAGCTGTCGGAAACGATCGATTTGACGCCGTCACCCGGTATTTGTTTAATATAGTTAAGGCGACCGCGAAATCATTGTGAGAATATCACAAGAAAAACACATATTGCAACTCTATAGTTATGGTTTATTTACTATACTTGTTAATTAATTACATTAACCATCTTTTGGCAAATCTAGTTGAATCAGGGTCTTCGCGTCCGCGGACCCGGCGTTTACAATGCCGCCCATCGACAAAAATATACCTGGGGCCGGCCCTGGACACGAAGCCGGTCCCATCCCCAAATATGATCCCATGCAGACGAGCGTGCGGCCCGACGGTCCGTGGGTCGTTCTCTCTCCTTCCGGCGCCACCGCCGCTACGCTGCCCCACATACCTTGATTGGAACCTGAGATGTTTGCCGTCTATGGCGTTCTGCTACTGGCGTCCGCCATCTTGTTCTTCCTTTGGGCCTACGGGCAATTCCGGCGCCCCGCGCCAAAGAAATGGACAACCTGGGAGAGCACGTCCAATGCCGTCGTGCTCACGATTATCGCCCTGCTTTCGTTCGGCGTGGGCCTGCTCATCGAAGCCGCCATCACCTTCGAAAGCAGCCCGGTTTCGCTAGCCCAAGCGGCCATGATCGCCGCCATCATCGCAGCCGGTATCGTCGTCGGCCGGGTCCTGTGGCGGCGCACCGCCTTGTCTGGCGCGCTGCGACCGGCGGACGTCTCGGCGCCGCAGGCCGGCGTCGTTTTGGCGGCAGCAGCCAATGACCCCGGGCCAGGCGACCGACCGCGGCCGGTGCGCGGGGCGGGCCGGCGCGCCGCCTGACGCGGGTCGGCACCCGATCGGGCCGCCAACACGGCGATCGGCCTTTTTCTTGCCGGAGGCCTGGGCTTGGCGGGCAAACGCCCCTATATGTACCTGTGTCTCACGCCATATTCGCCATATCAGCACCGGACCGGGTCGGACGAGCGCCACCCCAGGGGTCCACAATCATGCGATCTACCACGGCCGCCTCATGACTTTCGATATGTTCGCCGTCGATCTGGTCACCCTCGCCTCGGTGGTTGTCATCGATCTGGTACTGGCCGGCGACAACGCGATCGTTGTCGGCATGGCCGCCTGCGGCCTGCCCGCCGAGGATCGCCGGCGGGTGATCGTCTGGGGCATCACCATCGCCTTGGTCTGCCGCATCGCCTTTGCCTTGGTGGCCGTGCAGCTTCTGGCGATTGTCGGTCTGTTGCTGGCCGGCGGACTGCTTCTGCTCTGGGTTACCTGGAAGATGTGGCGCGAGATTCGCTCGGCGCGGGTCGCGGCCGTCCTGGCCGGCGACTGCGCCGGGACGGCCGACATGCCCGGCAACGTACAAACGAAAAGCATCGGCATGGCGATCACCCAGGTGGCGATCGCCGATGTGTCCATGTCGCTGGACAACGTGCTCGCGGTAGCCGGGACCGCCCGCCACAACATGGGGATTCTGGCGATCGGCCTGGTCCTGTCGGTCGTGCTCATGGGGGCGGCCGCCACGTTCGTGGCGCGCGCCATGACCCGCTATCCGTGGCTCAGTTTGCTGGGCCTGGGCATTGTCATGATCGTCGCGGTGTCGATGATCTATGAGGGGTGCCGAGAGGTTTTCGTCGCCCTGGCGGAGATATAGGCCGCCTGGCCGAGCAATTCCCTATTCGACGGACAGCGCCAGGATCATGCTGAGCTGGCCGCGCGGCCGGCCGGTCGCCGACACCCACCCGTTGAACAGGTCCTGGATCTTGGCAAGCTCGCGCTTGCCCTTGGCCTTGCCCTCATAGGCGCCCCAGTGCGCCAAGGCGCGCACCACGAAGGTCGTGAGAAGGAAGGTGTCCTTGCCCACCATGCGCAGGAAATAGGGGCCGGAGTTGCCGCCCAGCTGAGTGAAGCGCTTGGCCAGATCCGCCCACAATCCCACCGTGTCGTCGTCCGGCCAGTCCGCCAGATAGGCGCCCATGCCGCCATGGCTCTCCGCCAGCTCGCACAGGGCGGCGGCATTGTGGCGCACCGCGCGGATCTTGCCCCAGTGACGAATGATGCGCGCATCGGTGAGCAAGGATTCGAGATCCTCGTCGTTCATGGCGCGGACCCGGCGCGGCTCGAAGCCGTGGAAGACCTCCTCGAAGGCCGGCCATTTGCCGTCCACCATGCTGTGCTTCAGGCCGGCGCGAAAAATGCGCAGCGACATCTGCGACAGCATGCGGTCATCGCCGACGGCGCGCAGGGCGGCGGCGGTTTTCGGTGTCGGCAGGCGCTGAGTCAGCGCCGCCTCGCCGCCGGCGCGGGTAAGGGCCGCCTCGAGAATAGGTTGGAAATCGACCATCGCGAACGGATGCTAGGACAAAACCCGGCGGCGTGCCACCGCCAGCAGGGCATCCAGGTCGAGATAGGTTTCCAGATGATCGGCCAGGGCGTCGAGGACCCGCTCGACCTCCGCCTCGAAGGCGACGCCCCCGACCGCGCGGCCGGCCAGGCGCGAGAGAAAGGCCCGGCGGAACGCGTCGGCGGCGAAAAGGCCATGCACATAGCAGCCCATCACCCGGCCGTCCGCCGAGACCGCGCCCTCCGGCCGCCCATCCAGGTGGAGCATGGGCCGCCCGCGATCGGGGCCGTCGGTGATCCCCATGTGCATTTCGTAGCCTGACACGGCCGCGCCGCTGGCGGGGTCGAGGCCGCTGACCTCGGCCAGCCGCTTGGTCGCGCCGATGTCGGTTTCGATATCCAGCAGGCCCAGGCCGGGCACATCGCCGGCCGATCCTTCCAGGCCGCCGGGATCGCCGAGTCGCCGGCCCAGCATCTGATAGCCGCCGCACAGGCCGAGCAGCCAGCCGCCGCGGCGGACATGGGCGGCGATGTCCACGTCCCAGCCTTGCGAGCGCAAGAAGGCGAGGTCGCTCAGCGTCGCCTTGGAGCCCGGCAGCACGACCAGATCCGCGTCCCCGGGCAAGGGCGATCCTGCCTTGACGAAGACCACGTCCACATCGGGCTCGGCGATCAGCGGATCGACATCGTCGAAGTTGGCGATGCGGGCGAGAACCGGCACCGCCACGCACAACGCCGCCCGCGCGCCCGTTTCGCCGGCCCGCGTCTCGAGCGCCACCGAATCCTCGGCCGGCAGGCGCCGGGCCGCGGGGAAATGCGGCACGACACCGAAACATGTCAGCCCCGTGTGCTCGCGGATGGCGGCCAAGCCGCCATCGAAGAGGCGGACATCGCCGCGGAACTTGTTGATGATGATGCCGGCCAGACGCGCCCGCTCGGTCTTGCTGAGCAGCGTCCAGGTGCCGACCACACTGGCGATCACCCCGCCCCGGTCGATGTCGCCGACCAGAACCACCGGCACATCGGCGGCCTCGGCAAAGCCCATGTTGGCGATGTCGCCGGCCCGTAAGTTGACCTCGGCGGGGCTGCCGGCGCCCTCGACCAGCAGCAGATCCGCCCCATCGCTCAAGTGCGCGAAGCTCTCCAGCACCTTGGGCAAAAGCTGGGCCTTAAGGTTCAGATAGTCGGCGGCGGGGACATTTCCCCACACCCGGCCCTGCACCACCACCTGGGCGCCAGTGTCGGTCTGCGGTTTCAGCAGGACCGGGTTCATGTGGATGCCCGGCGCCACGCCGCAGGCCCGCGCCTGCAACGCCTGGGCGCGGCCGATCTCGCCACCGTCGGCGGTGACGGCGGCATTGTTCGACATGTTCTGCGGCTTGAACGGCCGTACCGCCAGGCCGCGGCGGGAAAAGGCGCGGCCCAGACCCGCCACCAGCAACGATTTGCCGACGTCGGACCCGGTCCCCTGCACCATGATCGCCGCGGTACGCCGCACGGCATTCCCTTTCCCCGCCCGTTCCAGGCCGAGACTAGGCGAGCGGCGGCCGTCGCCTCAAGGCAAAGCGGCATTGTTGGAAATCCGGTGTTCGAATCGGCGGGGGCGCCGTGCCCGCCCCGCCGCCCCCGTCTCCCTCACCCGTATTGGGCTATGCCGGTCAGAGCACGTGCTTGCGTATTGCCTGTTCCTGTTTGCCCGGTTCGCTCAATAGCCTGATATCTTCATCGTAGGTGCGCTGCTCGAATCGGAACTGCCAAATATGCCAGCCGATCCAGAACACCACGCCGAGGATCACCAAGAGCCCCTCGGTTCCCACCATCGGATAGATCGGACCAATTGTTGTCAGATCCACCGCCCAGCTATCCACATTCGTCATAGACATGATGGTCATCCCCCTCGGGTTAACGGATGAGACCCGCCTCGCGGGCCTCCTGTAGCTCGGCCTCGGCGACCTCTATCTCGATCAAGTAACGGCCGTGGTAGTCAGCGACATCCAGACCGGCCAATTCGATCTGCTTGGGAATTCTAAGAATCCCCATGGCCTTGAAGATCGCGCAAAGGACCCAGGTCGGCAGGAAGCCGAGCACCCAGAACATGATCACGGCGCCGGCGAACTGGCCCCAAGGCGTGATCGCCGCATACCCTTCGAACCCCGAGGAAGGATGACCCCAGAGCAGGAAGCCGGCCAGCACCAGGCCGATGAAACCGGCGTAACCATGGACGGCAACCGCGCCGACGGCATCGTCGATCTTGAATTGCCGCTCGACCCAGTAGTGCAGCTTGTAGACCAGCACCGCGCCGATCGCGGCAACGAACATCGCCTGGATCGGGTGGTAGAGGTCGTTCCCCGCCGAGGCGGTGATGATTCCGGCCAGACCCAGGGAATAGGTCCAGAAGGCATCGCCCTTGGAAACGACATAGCCCGCCATC
>JAJFGI010000007.1 GCA_021776215.1 Kiloniellaceae bacterium
TATGACCAAAGACCGGCTTTTAACACCGCCGCAAGTCGCCACACGCTTGCAAGTCAATGAGCGGACCGTGACCCAGTGGTTGCGCAAGGGACATCTACGCGGATTCAAGATCGGCAAGGAATGGCGCGTCTCCTTGATCGACCTGGAAACGTTCCTGGACGCGAGCGCCAATGTCCCGCCCAGCCCCGATCGGCCAGCCCACGAGAATGGCGGAGACGATTGAGGGCCGGTCTGAGGACACAGCCCGAGGGACCACGCTGGTACAGGGTATAAGAGGGCGAATCGGCCTAGTTACATTAAAAAATGTTGTCAACTGATTGAAAAAAATCTAGAAGCGATTCTAGTGGACAATCGTTTCGGCGGATCTCCCCGATTGACCACCAAGAGCCCCGCCTGACCCAGGGTGGGGCTCTTCGTTCGTTCCGCTTGCGAAACGAACCTCCCGGACGCAGCATCTAGGGCGTTAAAACCACCACATCTACCGGTTGCCCGACCCCGGCCACCGGCGATGCCGAGACGTGGCGCCGCACCCCCGCCGGGGCATACCCCTGGGCAAGGGCCCGCTCGTAGGTCACGGCGTCACAGACCGCCCGCGTGCCAAGCTGTTTGTTGTGCTGTTCCAACTTGGCCGACAGGTTCACCGCATCGCCGATCACCGTATATTCCAGGCGCGTCTCGTCGCCGACCGCGCCAAATATGACCCGGCCGCTGGCCACCGCCGCGTTCACCTCCGGGCAGGGCTCGCCGCGCGCGCGCAATGCCTCGTGCCAGCGGCGGGCTTCGCCAATCGCCTCCTCGACGGCGCGCAAGGCGTCCGCCGCGTAGGTCGTCGACGGCAGGGCGGCGCCAAAGGTGGCCATGATTCCATCGCCAAGGAACTTGTCGATGCTGCCGCCATGCGCCTGAACAATAGGAACGATATGGTGCTGATAATCGGCCAGCAGACCCATGACCTGGTCCGGACTGGCGGTCTCGGCAAAACGGGTGAACCCGCGCATATCGAAATTGACCACGGCCGCTTCGCGAATCTCGCCGCTGCCGGCGGCAATTGCCTGCTCGGACCCGCGAATTCGTTGGGCGATCTCGGGGGCGAAAAAGCGCGAAAGTTCGCGCGCCGCCACGCTTTCGGCAACCGAACGCACCAGCAGCGCGCGGCCGCGGATCAGGGCCACCCCAAGGATCATAGCGACCACCAGAATGGAGACGATCTTATCGAACTCGGCGCCCAGCAGAATGCTGTTCGAGGTCATGTATTCAACGTAGTTGCGCGTGATCATGTTGTCGTTCGGGTCGACGGAGATTACGTAGACCACCATGGCGAGCCAGCCCAAGGCCGCCGTCAATCCCGCGGCGAAGACGAACCGGGCTTCGAAACGCAGCGCCCGCAAGGCAATGAAAATGAAGACATACAGCAACGTCGGCGCCTTCAGATAGAATGAGGCGGGCTGCATGTATTGGATGTGGAAGCTCCAGATAAGGCCGAAGAGCAAGGCCATGTCGATGACGATGGAGACGAGCAGGAACCATCCAGGCAAGCTGATGCGGTAAGCAAGCACCAGGCGGATCAGGGTAAACACCATATAGCCGCCGATGGCCCAAGGCACCGGTTGAAACGCCTGTTCGGCGGGGAACGTCTTGGGCGCGATCGCATAGAGCGCCGCAAAGGTGAGCACCACGCCAAACTGAACCCAGCCGATCAGCCGCTCGGTCGCATCGCCTTGCTCTTGAATGGTGCGGCGCACCCGTTCGGGCAGATCCGTATCCTTGGCACGACGCAGCCCGCCAAGCGTTATCCGGCGCAATTCCGACGCCATGTCGCCTCTCGTTTCATGATCCGGACCCGATCATACGCGATGGTCGAGCTCCCGTCGTGTCAGCTTGCCGTGAGCACCGCGTTACCGAACGCGGAGCCAAAGGCTGGACTCAAGTGCATCCGGCGGCAAGGGGAGCGCCGCAACCGCCGACCCGGCCACATCGGCGGCCATGCGTGTCGCGACATAGTGGCTGGCAAATACCACTTCCCAGCCCGCGTCGCGCAGCAGCGGCAGCACGCCGAGCTGCTCGTTGTAGCCGCGCCAATCCCAGGTGGCCGGGTAATCATCCGGCAGGAAGATGTCGTGAAAGTGCACGAAAACGCCGGCCGGCAGCGCGGGCAGCACCCGAGCCAAAAGGAAATCGACGTCGCTGCCAGGCATCAGAACGTGGCTGGAGTCGATGATGAGGAAATCACCGGCCTGCAGGTCCGCCATAGCCTCGGGCGCCAGGTCCTGCACACGCTGCCGGCGCACATCGACCCCCAGCTCCGAAATGTCCGCCCGGGGCGCCGGATCAATGGCGGTGATGCGAGTCGCCAAGCCGCCGTCGGCGACAGCGCGGGCGAGGAAGCGGGTGGAGTGGCCAGACCCGACTTCGACGATGCGTCGCGGCGCGAAACGGCGCACCAGCGCGTAGGCGACCGCCGCATCGATACGCGGGAACCAGGTTTGCCGCCAACGGGGCGCCGGGGCGCCATGGCTGGCCGGCGCGGCATTGATTTGGCCGAGATCCGCCGCCACGGCCTCCAGCCAAAGCAAGACCTCGCGAAACTGCGACTCGTGTTCGGCCAGCAGGGCTTCGATGGCGGGATAGGGCGGGCGGTGGCCGGATGCCGGACGGGCGGCGGCATGGCGGTGCGGAATGAAGAAGCCGCGCCGAGACAGGCCAAGAACCGTCAAAAGCCCCAACCACAGCCGCCGGCGGGGACCACGGGCCAGCACCGCCGGCCACGGGATCGGCACGGTCACGGGCGCAGAACCATGCCCTCGCGGGCGACTAGGGTGCCCGGCCGAGCGCGCGCGGCTTCTTTGGCGATTCTGTCCATGGTCTTGTCGTCGTGCGACGGGTCGTGATGAAAGAGCACCAGCAGCTCTGCATCGGCGCGGTCGCACAGACGCACACCCTCCTGCCACGTCGAATGCCCCCAATTCTTGTATTTGGGATACTCGGAATCGGTGTAGCTGGAATCGTAAATGACGATGTCGGCGCCATGGATGAGATCGAGGATGTTCTGGTCGGACTGGCCTTCGACGTGTTCGGTATCGGTGACGTAGCAAATCGCGCGGCTGTTGTATTCGATCCGGTATCCGGTGGCGCCGTTGGGATGATTCAGCGGCGCCGTGCGCACGCGCACGCCCGGTTGCGGCTCCAAGGTTTCGCCGGCAATGAAGTCGTGGAACGAGACATTGCCGGCAAAAATCTGCGGCGGCACCGGAAAAAGGGGCGCCACCATGAACTTGGACAGCGCCTCGAGCAGCGTCAGATCGGGCTGCAAATGCCCGGCCCACAAGCGAAAGCGGGACTGGGGATCGAACAACGGCGCGAAGAACGGCAAGCCAACGAGGTGGTCGAGGTGCGTATGTGTCAGGAAAAGATCGCCGCGCAGGGTATGTTCCGATACCAGGCGCTGGCCCAGCGCGCGGATGCCGGTCCCGGCATCGAAAACCAGAAGATGCTCACCGCAACGAACTTCGAGGCACGAGGTGTTGCCGCCATATTTGCAGTGCTGATCGCCGGGGCAGGCGATGGATCCGCGGACGCCCCAGAAACGAACGCTGAACTCCCCCGCCTTGGCCAAAAACCTCACCTCGCCGCGCTAGACACACCGGTGTTCAACCGGTCGTTTCTCGGGCATAGCATAACCGGGTTGCGATATAGACGAAAACATTACCGGGCGGCCGATGCGGCGCTAATCGCCTGGCGACGTTTCCCATTGCCGCCCCGCCGCGCCTGCGCCAGACTGCCCCCGCCGGTCCGGCCGAGAGCAGGAACGGCGGGGGCTCTGCGTTCACATCGCCAAAACCACATTTTTCTGTGATGCCCATGACTGCCAGCCGCAGCACTTGGACGGGAATCGCGTTCGGCCTTTGCCTCGCCTACTACGCAGCATACCAGCAGTTCAAGTTACCACCGGCCCTGCCGCTGCTCCTCGAAACCTACGGTTATGACCGGGCCCTGGCCGGCGGCTTTATGTCGATCTATGCCGCCGCCGGTTTGCTTCTGTCCTTGCCGCTGGCGCGGGTGCTCGATCGTATCGGTATTCTGGGACCCGTCCTGACGGCTCTGGTGCTCATGGTCATCGGCAGCACCGTAAATCTGATGGCGCCGGAAAACGGCTGGATCGTGCTTGCCGGGCGAGGTCTGGAGGGTATCGGATTTGCCGTTCTGGCCATTGCCGGGCCGGTTTTGGCGAACGCCAATGCGACCGCCCGCCAGCTGCCCATCGTCGCCGGATTGACCGCCAGCTGGATTCCCATCGGCCAGCTTGGCGCCACCGCCGCGGCACCGGCCGCCTTTGCCGGACCCGGCTGGCAAGCGCTGTGGTGGCTGGGCATCGCCGGCGCCGTGGTGCTGGCCTTGTGGACGACCACGTTGCACAGCCGACGCACCGTCTCCTTCACCTCGCAGCGGGCGGCAGACGGACAAGGATCAGCCGGGCAGCGGCGCGGCAGTCTCATCCTCGCCGCCGGCGCCTTTATGATCTTTTCCGGTCAGTACTATGCGTACATGACCTGGTTGCCACAGTACCTGGTAGAGGTACATGGGCTGTCGCCGTCGCTCGCCGTCCTCGGATATACCGTCCCGGTCGCGACGTTGTTCGCCACCAATTTGGTATTCGGCATGATTCTGCGCGCGGGGATTCCGCTCGGGCCGCTGCTCGTGGTTGGGATGGCCTCGCAGGCCGCGGTGTGGTGGCTAATTCCAGTGACCGGCGGTGGTGTTGGCGGCGCGATTTCGCTCGTCGTCTATGGCATTGGCGCCGGCGTTGTTCCCACCTGTCTTTTCGCCATACCGAGCCTCCTGGCCGGATCCGGGCGGCCGCCGGCCTCGGCCTTCGGAATCATCATGACCGGCCGCAATCTGGGGGTCCTTGTCGGTCCGGTGCTCCTGGCGTTGGCCTTCAAGAGCAGCGGCACCTGGGATGTCGCGACACCCATCTTCGGTACCGCGACGACCTTTGGTCTGGGGGTGTGTATCTGGTTGGCCGTTGTCCTGGGCGGCGCCCGTTACGGAACCAGCCGATAACCGCCGGGTTCCGTCACCAGGAGCTGAGCGTTCGACGGATCGGCCTCGATCTTCTGGCGCAGCCGATAGACATGGGTCTCCAGCGTGTGGGTGGTCACGCCGGCGTTGTAGCCCCAAACCTCGCCAAGCAGTGTGTCGCGACCGACCACATTGCCGCCGCTGCGGTACAGGTATTTGAGAATCGACGTTTCCTTTTCGGTCAGGCGTACCTTTTTCTTGCTTTCGCCGTGGGTCAGCAGCTTGGCGCTCGGCCGGAAGGTGTAGGGGCCGATGGTGAAAACCGCGTCCTCGCTTTGCTCGTGCTGGCGCAACTGAGCCCGCAGGCGAGCCAGCAGCACGGAGAGCCGAAACGGCTTGGCCACGTAATCATTGGCGCCGGAATCCAGCCCGAGAATGGTATCGGCATCGGTCTGTGCCGCCGTGAGCATGATGATCGGCGACTTGACACCGCTGCGCCGGAGCAAACGGCAGACCTCGCGCCCGTCCATGTCGGGCAACCCGACGTCGAGCAGAATGGCGTCGAAATATTCTGCCTTGGCCAATTCGATGGCTTGTCCTCCGGTCCCGGTCTCGACCGTGGCGAACTCTTCGTGCAGGCGTAGCTGTTCACCCAGCGACTGGCGCAGGGCCTCGTCGTCATCGACCAGCAGCACTTTTTTCGCCGACCCTGCGATCATATCGCTCCGTTTCCCGATTTTCCCCGTTTAGGAGGGAGCCGCGCCGGGCCTAGGGCTCGGCCTGTTTCGCCTTGGAATAACACCGGCACGAAAGCGGTTCAAGCCGGGCGCCCTGCCGATGTGCCGGCAATCATCGCTTGGACCGCGCCAAAAAGCGGGTGCCCCGGCTCGCCCAGGGCATCGATCGCCGAGAAATGGTGTCGGCCCGGCAGGTCGACGACCGTCACCGACAGGCCCCGCGCTCGCCATGCCGCGGCCAGATCCTCTTGCTGGCGGAGGAATTCCTCGGTTTCATCGCCGCCCACCGCGAGGATCAGCGGCCCGGCCCGCGCCGGCACCGTGCGGGCCGGGCTCATCGTCCGCACCGTGGCGGCATCGAGGTTCAAAATGTCCTGGTGGTAGCTCTGACGGACCGGCTCAAGCTCGTAAACGCCGGAGATCGAGCACGCGCCCTTGACCGGATCGGCAACGGCCTGGCCGGACCAATCGGTGCTCGAGGCCAAGGCGGCTAGGTGCCCCCCCGCGGAATGGCCGGCCACATGGATCCGCCCGGGATCGACACCAAAGCTGTCGGCATGCCGTGCCAGCCACGGGATGGCGCGGCGAATCTGGCCGACGATCTGGGCCACCGTTACTTTGGGCGCCAAATCATAGTTGAGGGAGGCGAAGGCGATACCGGCATCCAGGAACGGCGGGGCCAGGTAACTGAAATCCCCCTTGTCGAGGCCCTGCCAATAGCCCCCATGAATAAACGCAAGCAATGGCGGCCGCACCGGCCCTGTTCTGGGCAGAAACAGATCCAACCTCTCGCCGGGCGAATTGCCGTAGGCCAAGTCCAGTTGACCATTCAGCCGCCGCCGCACCACGGCGCTATCCGCGGCCCAGCGGGCCAGGTACTCGGTATGTTCCGGCCACCGTGCCCGGAGATTGAGCTGGCGGTCGATTTCCGCCCGGCTCATGCCCCGATAAAGGCCTTGCGACATATCGCTTTTTCCCCCTTATTTGGCGCTGCTACCGTCGCCAAGCCGTTGCCGGCCCGGTGCTGGCGCCCCATCTTATAGGGCAGCCGGATACTCGTCGGGCTCCGGCCGAACCGGTCAACTGTGACTCTCTTACAATAAGGTCCTAGAGTAGCCGGAAATCATGCCGAAGCCACTTGCCAGTCAGAAGGTCGCCGATGTGGCGGTGCTCCAAGCCGTGGCGCGCGCCCTGGCCGATCTGCGCCGTGGCGCGCCGGTGCTGCTGCATGCGCCCGGCGAGGCGGCGTTGATCCTGGCGGCCGAGCAGGCCAGCGACCCGATTCTGGCGCATCTCGCCACGTTGGCCGGAGACGCGCCCATGTTGTTGCTGACCGGCCGGCGGGCGGCGGCGCTGGGGTTGGCGCCGAGCCAGCCATCCGCGGCTGCGATGGCGCTTCCCCTTAAGGATATACCGGCGGCAGCCGTGATCGAACTCGCCGATCCAGCAAGCGGCGGTCCCGGCATCGCCAAACTCAACCCATCCATTGGCAAAGCCGCCGGCAAGCTGGCCGGCGCCGCCATCGATCTGAACAAACTGGCACGTCTGCTGCCGGCGGCCGTATTCGCCCCTCTAATGCCAGACCCTGTCGACCCGGCGGCCTGGGCGGCGGCCCGGGACATCCTGGCCCTCGAGGCAACCGACGTCGAGGAGTACCGCTTTGCCGGCGCCCGTTCCCTGACTCGTGTGGCGGAAGCCCGGTTGCCGTTGGCGCAGGCGGAGGACGCGCGGATCATCGCCTTTCGCCCCGGCGATGGCGGAATCGAGCATCTCGCCCTGGTGATTGGCGAGCCGCGGGCCGATGCACCCGTGCTGGTCCGCCTGCATTCCGAGTGTTTTACCGGCGATCTCCTGGGCAGCCTGCGGTGCGATTGCGGCGATCAGCTGCACGGCGCCATCGCAGCCATTGCCAAGGCCGGATCGGGGGTCTTGCTCTATTTGGCCCAGGAAGGCCGCGGCATCGGCTTGGTCAACAAGCTGCGGGCCTATGGCCTGCAGGACCGCGGGGCCGATACCGCAGAGGCGAACGAGCAGCTTGGCTTCGACGCGGACGAACGAATCTATCTGCCTGCCGCCGAGATGTTGCGCCAGTTGGGCTTCCGCCGGGTCCGCCTGCTGACCAACAACCCGCACAAGGTTGCCGCCTTGGCCCGATGCGGCATCGCCGTGGAGGAGCGGGTCCCGCACGCGTTCCCCTCCAATGGCCACAACGCCTTCTATCTGGCGACCAAGGCCGCGCGGTTCGGGCACGAATTCTAAGCCCCAGCCCGGCCATCGGGGCCCGGCAAGAATTGCCGACCGGCCGTTACTTGCCCTCAGCCCCGTGTCTTATTCTTAATTAAAACAACGGATTAACGATGGCCCCGATCTTGCGACGGGATATAGGCGATGGATCCGTTTGCCCCTCACCTTTCCGCCGGCCATTTTCGGCCGGAGGCCTATGTCGCCCCTGACTTGCCGCCCCGGTCGGCCGGGGCTGGTCCCAGTCCAGGATCGGCGCGCGAGGTCGATCGCGACCGCCGGCCCAGCCAGCCCGCCTACGGCGAAACGTCTGTCGAGCTTGGTTTTGCCGATTTACTGGACGTGATCAATCCGCTTCAGCACATTCCCATTGTCGGAGATCTCTACCGAGCGCTGACGGGCGATCAGATCACCGGCCCGGCACGTGTCGCCGGCGGGGCAATTTTCGGCGGCCCG
>JAJFGI010000061.1 GCA_021776215.1 Kiloniellaceae bacterium
CTGCGCGACAGGGCGATGATCGCGCGGCAGAGCAGATAAACCGGCAGCGGCGCGATGTTGCGGGCCGCCCCCAGGCCGATCGGCACCGAAATGACGATGCCGATCACCGTCGAGGTGACGGTCATGATCAGGCTTTCGACCAAACCGTCGCGGATATCGACCCAGCGGCTGACGAAATCCGGTTCGGCGAAGGCCAGGACGAAGGCCCAACCCCGGTCCAAGCCCTCGTAAACACGAAGCCAGTTGACTTCCAGACCGCTGATGGCCGCCGCTAGGTATACGGCGGCGCCGATGCCCAACACCCAGCGTAGGCGCGCGCTCTTGATCAGGGGCGGCGGGCGCCAGCGTCTGGCATCAAATGACGCTGCGGTCATCGGCTTACATCGCGGCCATGCGTTCTTCGTCGGCGGCCACCTCCGCCGCATGCGCCTCGTCTTTCCCTTTACGGCGCACGGCTGTCCAGTCTTCCTCGCCGTAGATATCCGTCAACACGTCGGGGGTCAGGCCGTCCGGCGGCCCGTCATAGACCACCGAGCCGAGGCGCAGGCCGACGATCCGGCCGACGAACATCTGCGCCAAGGCGACATCGTGGATGTTGATGATCGCGGCCAGCCGGCGTTCCTCGCACAGCTCGCAGATGAGGCGCATGATCTGCCGCGAGGTCTTTGGATCCAGGCTTGCCGTCGGCTCGTCGACCAGCAGGATGTCCGGGTTCTGAATCAACGCCCGGGCGATACCGACCCGTTGCCGCTGGCCGCCGGAAAGCTCGTCCGCGCGCTGGTCGTAGAACGCTTCGAGACCGACCCGCTGCAACAGGCGGAAGGCCTCGGTCACCGCCTCCTGCGGAAAGCGGCGAAAATAGCTCTGCCAGAAGCCGACGTAGCCGAGGCGGCCGGAGAGCACGTTCTCCATGACGGTGAGCCGCTCGACCAGGGCGTATTCCTGAAAGATCATGCCCATGCGCCGGCGCGCCCGGCGCAAGCCCCGGGCGCCCAGCTTGGTGACGTCCATATCGCCGAGAACGACCCGGCCGGCCGTCGGTTCGACCAATCGATTGATGCAGCGGATCAGCGTGCTTTTGCCAGCGCCCGAGGGGCCGATCAAGGCCATGACCTGGCCTTGCGGCACCTCGAGCGTGACATCGTTCAACGCCTTGTCGCCGGTTCGGTACTGCTTGGTGAGACCTTCTATGCGCAGCATCCGACTCCGGCTCCGCTTCGATTGCGACGATGTGCCTTCTCTTCCAGCCCGCTACTTGCAGGCATAGGAAACGTCGTTGGCCGCGTCGATCTTGCGGATCACCTCCCAGTGGCCCTTGTAGGTGATCGGGATGAACTGACCTTCGCCGTTCTTCTCGAACTCCTTCTTCAGGCTGGACCCTTCCCAATTGAAGGTCTCGAACGATTCCTTGACCTTCTGCGCCAGCTCCGGCTTCAGGTTGTAGGCATAGCCGTAGCCGGTGGTCGGAAACGTCTGCGACGTATAGATGACTTTCAGATCGCTTTCCTTGACCACGTCGCGCTTGATCATGCGCGCCTTCACGCTGTTGGCGATGGAGGCCGCGTCGTAGTCCTTGTTGGCGACGCCGAGGACGGAATTGTCGTGCTTTCCTGAAAAAGCCGGCTCGAAATCGCGCTCGGCAACCATGTCGAAGTCGGCCTTCAGCAG
Organism: Kiloniellaceae bacterium; assembly: GCA_021776215.1. Taxonomy (GTDB): domain Bacteria; phylum Pseudomonadota; class Alphaproteobacteria; order Kiloniellales; family J153; genus JAJFGI01. The sequence goes on from JAJFGI010000061.1 coordinate 1,669, forward strand.
GGCCGAGGGTGCCTTGAAACCGGAGTTCGACGTCGGCGAGGTAAAGGCCAATGTGCGGCCTTTGATATCCTCGACTTTCTCGATGCCGCTGCCCGGATAGGTGATGATCTCCATCTCATAGCCGAAGCTGCCATCCGGTGCGGCCATAATGGTGAACGGCACGAAGCCGGCGCAATTGACCGCCAACGGGTTGGAACCGGTGTTGAACCCGGCCACGTGCAAGCGGCCGGAGCGCATGGCCTCGATCTGCGCCGCGTTCGACTGCACCGGGAAGAACTGCACCTTCTTGCCGGTCACCTTCTCCATGTGAGTGAGAAAATCGGCCCACGCCTCGCGGTAAACGGCCGGATCCTCGACCGGCGTATAGGCGAAGATCAGCGTATCCGGATCGGCCCACTGACTGGAGTCGGTCGGCGCATCGGCGACCAAGTCGCCATCGCGGTCGCAGAACCGCTCGTCCAAGGTTCCGCGCGGGCACTCCTGGGCATACGTCGGTACTGTCGCGAACAGCAACGCTCCGCCAACCAGGGCCGCGAGCGGCGCGGCAAAAAACAGCTTCCGAATAGACATATAGGATCCTCCCTCATTGCATGGCGGGGCGTGCGTGCCCGCCTTGTGGTCGTGCGGCGTGGACGGCCGCCATCACTGTAGCGACGCGGCCACTGTAACAAAATTGTCATCTATCTGACACACCTCTTCGCGGGACGCACCCACTTTCCAGCCCCGCCGCCCAACCCTGGCCCCCCAAACCCTGCCCCGGCGTTGCGGCGGGACAGCAATCGTTAAAATTTACCATTTTTGCCACAAGACAGCGGCGCGTCGTGCCGGTACTGCTGTTGGCACGCCGTGCGAAGAGTTCCGCAAGGCGCTTTTCAGAGGAGGATTGACATGAAACGCCTACTTCTAGCCGCTGCCGTGACCCTGGCGATGACCGGCACCGCACTGGCCAGCCAGTGCCCGAAGGTCATGGCCGAGGTTGATGCGGCCATGGCCGCCAACCCGCAAATCTCCGCCGAGCAAAAGGCGGAAGTCATGAAGCTGCGGGCCGAGGGCGAGGCGCAACACGCCGGCGGCCAGCACGCCGAGTCCGTCGCCACCCTGACCAAGGCCAAAGAGATCCTTGGACTGAAGTAGATCCAGCCAACTGCCTGCGACGCCGGCGGCCGGATGCCAAGTGGGTATTCGGCCGCCGGCTAGCCGCCTAGCCTCTCGCCATCCCTGTCTGTACACTCGTCGCCGGATTTCCCGGGTTATTAGGGTCTGGCGTGGCTGAAGAATTCAACCGAACGCTGTCGGCGATTTCGCTCCTGGACGGGCTTGACGAAGGCGACCGGGTGCGCCTCGAAGGCCGCTGCCAGTGGCGCCACTATGCGCCGGGCGAAACCGTGCTGGAGCGCGGCGGCGAAAGCCGTCATGTCCTCTTTATCGTCCAGGGGTCCGTCAACGTCGTCAATTTTTCCGTCTCCGGACGCGAGATCGCCTATGCGACGTTGCGCGCCGGCAACTCGGTCGGCGAATTGGCAGCCATCGACGGCCAGCCCCGCTCGGCCAGCGTCGTGGCGGTGGAGAAGACACTGCTCGCGATCCTGCCTTCCGACCGGTTCCTCGAGCTGTTGCAGCAAAACGCCGAAGTCACCTTTCGGCTTCTGCTGCGCCTCGCCAATATGGTGCGTTCCGGTGACGTGCGGATCATGGAGCTGAGCACCCTGGCGGCGACCCAACGGGTCTATGCGGAGCTATTGCGCATGGCGGTGCCGGACGTCGCGGTGCCCAGCCTGTGGGTGATCCATCCGCTGCCGCCCTTGCGCGAGATCGCCAGCCGGGTGAGCACCACGCGGGAAACCGTGGCCCGAGCCCTGAGCCAGCTGTACCCCACCGGCCTGCTGCGCCGCAAAGGACGCAGCCTGTACATCATGGACCGGGACAAGTTTCGGGAAACCCTGGCGGCGCTGCAGAACGAAGGCGGCCTTCCGCCACCCGCATAGGCGGCGCCACGCGCCGAATTCGGCCTTGTCCCCAAAATAGGCGCTTCCGTGTGACGCCTGTCACTTTCCGGGGCGCCGGGACCGACTACGTATTCCCCAGAGACGCCACAACCGCAACCGGTGGTTGGCTGTCTCTCTGCCCGCGCGGAGCCTGAGACGCACCGTTACGGCTCCGCGCCTCTCTCGCACTTAACGTGGCCCAGGTAGGGCCACGCTTTCTTTGTGCCGCGGGCATGCCGTGACGCCGCTTTGCGCCTCCCCGCAAGCTGTGGCAGCTTACCGTTCGGCGGCATGCAGGGGAGCACCATGACGGAGACTTTCAGCCTAGCGGACGGCGATGCCCTTCTGGTCATCGACGTGCAGAACGATTTCTGCCCCGGCGGTGCCCTGGCGGTCGCCGACGGCGACGCGGTGGTGCCGCTTATCAATCGCTTGGGCACCGCCTTTCCGCATGTCCTGTTGACGCAGGATTGGCATACCCCGGACCATAGCTCCTTCGCGTCCTCGCACGCCGCCAAGCAACCTTTCGAGACCGTCCCCATGCCGTACGGCGAGCAGACCCTGTGGCCGGATCATTGTGTACAGGGCACGCCGGGGGCGGCGTTTCACCGCGACCTTGAGCGCACCCGCGCCGAATTGGTGCTGCGCAAAGGTTTTCGCCGGGAGATCGATTCCTATTCGGCCTTCTACGAGAACGACCGCAAGACGGCCACCGGCCTGACCGGATACCTGCGCGAGCGGGGAATTTCGCGGGTCTTCCTGGCCGGCTTGGCGACCGATTTCTGCGTCCATTTCTCGGCCGTGGACGCGGCACGCGAGGGGTTCACCGCCGTGCTGATCGAAGATGCCTGCCGGGCCATCGATCTGGCCGGATCGCTGGCCGCCGCCAAGCAGGCGATGCACGACGCCGGGGTGATCTTCGCCACATCCGCCCGGATTTAGGAGACCGCCATGACCCTGCAGCTTTGGATCGCTTTTGTTCTCGCCTCGGGACTCGTGCTGTTGATTCCGGGTCCGACCGTTTTCATGGTCATCGGCTATGCCTTATCCGATGGCCGCCGGTCGGCCCTGAGCGTGCTGACCGGCGTCGCTCTCGGCGATTTCGTGGCGATGAGCCTCTCC
>JAJFGI010000062.1 GCA_021776215.1 Kiloniellaceae bacterium
TTCGGCGCCCGGCACGGTCTCGCAAGTGCGGGCGAGTGCCCAGGAATTGATCCGCCTCGCCAAACGGCGCGGCTTCACCGTCCTCCTGGTCGGCCATGTCACCAAGGACGGCCAGATCGCCGGCCCCAAGGTCCTGGAGCACATGGTCGACGCGGTCCTCTCTTTCGAAGGCGAGCGCGGGCATCAGTTCCGGATTCTGCGGGCCACAAAGAACCGGTACGGGCCGACGGACGAGATCGGCGTCTTCGAGATGACCGACCGCGGCCTGATGGAGGTTCCCAACCCCTCGGCCCTGTTCCTGGCCGAGCGGCGGGGCAATGTCTCGGGCTCGGCCGTCTTCGCCGGGCTGGAGGGCACCCGGCCGGTACTGGTCGAGGTGCAGGCTCTGGTCTCCCCTTCCTCCCTGGCGACCCCGCGCCGCGCCGTGATCGGCTGGGACGCCGGCCGCCTGGCCATGGTCCTGGCGGTGCTGGAAGCGCGATGCGGGCTGGCATTGGCGGGCCGGGAGGTCTATCTAAATGTGGCCGGGGGCTTGCGGGTCAGCGAGCCGGCGGCCGATTTGGCCGTCGCGGCAGCCCTGGTTTCCGCCGCCTCCGACCAGCCGGTGCCGGCCGAAATGGTGGTTTTCGGCGAAATTGGCCTGTCCGGCGAGGTGCGCGCGGTCAGCCAATCCGAGGTACGCCTGAAGGAGGCCGCCAAATTGGGCTTTACCCGCGCCTTGGTGCCGCCACGCCGCGCACGGGCCGGCGAGAAACGCGACAGTGGCAGCCGGACCGGCGGCCTGGAGGTACAGGAGATCGCCCATTTGCAGGATCTTGTGGCCCGCTTCGCCGCCGATGGCCCGCGGCGACCCGATCAGCGTCCCGGCCGGCAGCGCCCCGACCGGCAGCACCCTGACCGGCGGGCCGGCGGCACCGGTTGACGGCGCCGCCCCGAACCCCTACGCAGCCCCTTTAGCCAGACGGATTTTCAGGCCTTGGACCTATCCCCTATCAATCTGACCGACATCGCGGTGGTGCTGGTCATCTTCTTTTCCGGGCTGTTCGCGCTGTTCCGCGGCTTCGTCCACGAGACCCTTGCCGTCGCCTCGTGGATTGGCGCCGCCGTGGCGACCCTGGTCGTCTTCCCCTTCGCGCAGCCCGAGGTGCGCAAGATCATCGCCATCCCGCTGGTCGCCGATCTGGCCACCGGAGTCGCCATCTTTCTGATCGTCCTGGTGCTCTTGTCGATCCTGACCCGCATCCTGGCCAATCGGGTCCGCGGCAGTGGCCTAGGGCCGTTGGACCGGTCTCTGGGATTGGTCTTCGGCTTCGTCCGTGGCGCCCTGCTGGTGTGCATCGCCTGGCTGGTCCTGGTCTGGGTCCTGCCGCGCGAGGACCATCCGAGCTGGCTGCTGCAAGCGCGGACCCTGCCGCTGGTGGAGCGCGGGGGGACCTTCCTGATCAGCCTGCTCCCGGAGCGTCTGCGCGACGACCTGGCGGTACCGGTTCCCGAGGACGGCAGCGCGTCGCCAACCCAGCAGAGCTTCCAGAGCCTGAACAACCCGCCTCCGAAAGCCGATGCGCCGGCGGCCGAAGACGGTTATAACGCACGCATGCGGGACGAGATGCAGCGCGCCATCGAAGCCGCCACCCAGGGCTCGAGCGGCAGCGCGGGAGGGTCCGAATGATTACCACTCATCCCTTCGCCCCTGACTTGGACCGGGACGACGACAAGCTGCACGAGGAGTGCGGCGTCTTCGGTATCCACGGCTTTCCCGACGCGGCGGCGCATACGGCCCTGGGCCTGCATGCCTTGCAGCATCGCGGACAGGAAGCCGCCGGAATCGTCACCTACGATGGCCGCCAGTTCAATGCGCACCGCGACCTTGGCCTGGTCGGCGACATCTTTTCCAGCGGACAGATCATGAGTCGGCTGGTCGGCCATTCGGCCATCGGCCACGTGCGCTATTCGACCGCCGGCGAGACGGTGCTGCGCAACGTCCAGCCGTTGTTCGCCGATCTGCAGTTCGGCGGCTTTGCCCTGGCACATAACGGCAATCTGACCAATGCGTTGGCCCTGCGCCGGCAACTGGGAAAGCGCGGATCGTTGTTCCAATCGACGTCTGATACCGAGGTGATCGTGCACCTCATGGCAACATCCGAGTTCGGCAGCGTGGTGGACCGGCTGACCGATGCCCTGCGGAAGATCGAGGGCGCCTATTCCCTGGTGGCGCTGACCGACTCGTGCGTCATCGGCGTGCGCGATCCGCTGGGTGTGCGGCCCCTGATCATCGGCCGTTTGGGAGACACCTACATCATTGCCTCGGAGACCTGCGCCCTCGATATCATCGGCGCCCAGTATGTGCGTGACGTGGAGCCCGGCGAGATGGTGGTGCTCGACGACTCCGGCATTCACAGCCTGCGCCCCTTCCCGGCGGCACGGCAGCGATTCTGCGTCTTCGAGCACATCTACTTCGCGCGCCCCGATTCGGTCATGGAAGGCACCAGCGTCTACCAGCGGCGCAAGCAGATCGGCGTCGAGTTGGCGCGGGAAAGCGGCATCCCCGCGGATGTGGTCATACCGGTGCCCGATTCCGGGGTGCCGGCCGCGATCGGCTACGCCGAGGCATCACGCATCCCCTTCGAGCTGGGAATCATCCGCAACCATTATGTCGGGCGAACCTTCATCGAGCCGGGCCAGCAGATCCGCAACCTCGGCGTCCGGCTCAAGCACAATGCGAACCGCGCGGCACTGGCCGGCAAACGGGTCATTCTGGTCGACGATTCCATCGTGCGCGGCACCACGTCCGTCAAGATCGTCGAGATGGTGCGCGCCGCCGGCGCCACCGAGGTGCATATGCGCATCGCCGCGCCGCCGACGGCGCATTCCTGTTTTTACGGCATCGACACACCGGAGCCCAGCGAGCTGCTGGCGTCGAGAATGGATGTCCCGGCGATGGCCAAGCATATCGGTGTCGACAGCCTGGCGTTCATTTCCGTGGACGGGCTCTACCGGGCCATGGGCGAAGCCGGCCGCGACGCCGAGCACCCGCAGTTCTGCGACGCCTGTTTCACCGGCGACTATCCGACGCAGCTGACCGACCACGAGGGTGAGGACAACGTGACGCAACTCTCCCTCCTGGCGGAGTTGGCGTAAGAGCGGACAGCATGTTCTGGCGCCTCCTTAACGGCCTCGCCGGAGCCGTCGGTGCCGGGTCGCTGTCGCAGTTTCCCACGTACTATCAGCAATATCTGCAGCGTCTGGGCGGCCGCCTGGACCAAGCGCAAATTCAAGTATCCCGCATCGAGCAGGCCGCCCGCGACGAGGGCATGACCCTCGCCGCGTACATCGACAAGTTCACCAGCAGCGCGGACACCACCTACCGGCAGCAAGGCGCGGTGCTGCGCGAAGAAGTCGCCGATCTGAGCCGGCTGCGCGACGCCGTCGACGCCCTGATCCAGGCACCGCCCATCGCGCGCCCCCTTCGCCTGCTCCAGAACATCGATATGGACACCGCGCGCACCGCGCTCGGGGACTTCGCTCTCAGCCTGCCGTTGACCACCGAAGGTTTCGTCTACGCGGGAATCGGTCTGATTCTCGGCTTGCTCATCCTGGCCGGTTTGGAACGCCTGTTGAGCGGCCTGTTCCGCCGGCAACGCACGGCATGAGCCGCTCGGATCCGGCAAGCGGCCGGCTGGCGGGGCGCATCGCCGTGATCACCGGCGCCTCCCGTGGAATCGGCGCCGCCACGGCCAAGCGATTCGCCGCCGAGGGCGCGCATGTGGTCCTCGTCGCCCGCACCGTCGGCGGCCTGGAAGAGGTGGACGACGCCATCCGTCAAGCCGGCGGCACCCCGGCCACCCTGGTGCCGCAGGATCTGCGCGAGTTCGATGCCATAGATCGGCTCGGCGCCTCCCTCTACGAG
>JAJFGI010000063.1 GCA_021776215.1 Kiloniellaceae bacterium
CCCGCGCAGCGGCACCGTCGTCATGGACGGGATCGAAGGGCGGCCGTTGCTGATCCTCGACCGGGTCGGCGAGGGCCGGGTGGCGCAATGGTTGAGCGATCAGATGTGGCTTTGGTCGCGCGGCTTCGAGGGTGGCGGACCCCAGGCCGAGCTGTTGCGCCGGGTGGCGCACTGGCTGATGCGCGAGCCCGATCTGGAGGAGGAAGACCTGCGCGCCTCGGTGAGCGGCGCAAGCTTGGAGATCACCCGCCGCTCGCTCTCGCCGCTGCAGCCGCAAATCGAGGTGACGGCGCCATCGGGCGCGCAACAGCAGATCACCTTGCAGCCCGGCACCGGCGGCCGGGCGAGCGCCACGATCCCCGCCACCGAGACCGGCCTTTACCGGGTCAGCGACGGCGAGCGCACCGCGACGGCAGCGGCCGGGCCGCTGAACCCGCGCGAGTTCCAGGACATGCGTGCCAGCGCAGAACCCCTGGCTGGGTTGCTCGAGGCCAGCGGCGGCGCCGTCGTCCACTTGGCCCGTGACTCCGCCCCCGACGTGCGCAAGGTCAAGCCCGGCCGGGATCGCCACGGCCGCGGCTGGATCGGGGTCACCGCCAACGGCGCCTATGTGGTCACCGGCGTCAGCCAGGCCCCGTTCTTGCCGACGCCGCTCTTGCTGCTACTGATTTTGGGCGCCGGTGTGTTCGCCTGGTACCGGGAAGGGCGCTAGTCTCTCGTCGCCGAACGCCACCGCGCGCTCGTCGGCGCGGTCGATCAGCCCCGAGACGGCATCGAGGGCGCCGGGCGCGAGCTCCAGAACCTGAAACCGGTGCGCATCGACCGGCCCCGGCAGGCGCAAACCGGCCGCCTCGGCGTTTGAGAACCCGAAGGGTTGATAATAATTGGGCTCGCCGACCACAACGCAGATGCGCTCGCCCAATGCCCGCGCCGTGTCCAGGCCATGGCGCACCAGGGCACGGCCGATCCCGAGGCCTTGCAGCGCCGGCTCGACCGCCAAAGGGCCAAGCAAGATGGCCTCGGCCGCGCCGATCCGAATCGGCCAGAAGCGCAACGATCCAAGAAGCTCTTCCGCCGCGCCGATGGCGGAGAAGGCCAGGCCGGGGACCGGCGCCAACCCTTCGCGCAGGCGATAGACGGTCTTGCCGTGCCGGTCGGACCCAAAGGTCCGGTCGAGAAGGGGATCGAGGAGGACGGCATCCTGTGGCCGCTCGGCGATGATATGATAGGTCATGGTCTCTCGGGTCCTGGTTTCTCGAAGCTGGGCCGTCCCCAGATCACCGGGACGACGGCGTTGCGACAAAGGCGATTGGCCGGTCACCCGGCGCCAGGCCCAGTCGTCCGCGAGTCCGCGTTGTGCTGAGAGACGATCCGGTCATACCGTCTAGGAGAAGACACCGGATCGGGCGGCGGAAAGAACGGCCGAACGAGCCCGCTTACGCGCGGATAACGCGCGTTGCGGTTCGTCGTCGTCGCGATCCACCGAGCTTGGGCATTCCCTGCCGCCCCTATAGCCGGGGCCAAAACCTTACGGCGCCCCGAGAAAGCGACCCCGCATACCATAGGCGGCAACGGCAAGCTAGTGTCTTCATGGAGGAATCATAGGTCCAGGTCGCGATCCCAGTACGGGACTTCGCCGCCAAATTGCTCGACCAGGAAATCGATGAAGACGCGAACCTTGGGCGACAGGTTGCGGCTGGCGGGGTAGATGGCATTGATCACCGACTCGACCGGATCGGCCCATTCGGGCAGCAGGCGTACCAGCCGCCCCTCGCGCAGGGCGTCGCCGCAAATGAAAGTGGGCAGATGGGCGATGCCAAAGCCGGCAAGCGCCGCCGCCAGCAGGGATTCGCCGCTGTTGGCCCGCAGCCGCCCGCGCACCCGCAACTCTCGCCGGCCGCCGGGGCCGGCGAAGCGCCATTTTCCGCCCGTGACCTGGTAGCTGTAGAGGAGGCATTCGTGAGCGCTCAGATCCTCGACCGTCCGCGGCATGCCCTGCGCTGCTAGATATTCCGGGGCCGCGCACAGGATGTTTCGGCTTGGCGCCAGGCGACGGGCGATCAGGCTTGAATCCGTCAGATGGGCGATGCGGACGCCGACATCGAACCCTTCTTCCACCAGGTCGACAAAGCGGTCGTTGAGCGCCAGATCGACGGTCAGCTCCGGACAGCGGCCGAGCAGCAGCGGCAGCACCGGGCTGATGTGGCGCAACCCGAAAGACATCGGTACGCCGACTCTCAGCCGGCCGCGCGGCGCCGCGGCCAAGTGGGTGACCGCCGATTCCGCCGCCGCCGCTTCGGCCACCACCCGCTGGCAGCCCTGATAGAACGTCTGCCCGGCCTCGGTCAGGGACAAGCGCCGGGTGGTTCGGTTGAGCAACCGGACCCCTAATTCGTCCTCCAGCCGGCTGATCTGCTTCGAGACGGACGATTTGGCAATGCCCATCTCGCGCGCCGCCGCGGAAAAACTTTCGGCCTCGACCACTTGGGCGAAAACCGCCATGGCGCCTAATCGATCCATCGCCCCTATCGTTTCATATAGGAAACAATCTTGTATCGAATTTATATATTATAATATTTTCGCCAACGCACCATCTTTCCCATACTCGCGGCGGGCCCCGGCGCCCGCGGCGCGCCACGAGCTGGGAAGGGAATAGCGAGACATGGCCAAGGTTCTAGTTCTGTATTACAGCAGCTACGGTCACATCGAGACCATGGCCGGCGCCATCGCCGAGGGCGCCAAGCAGGTCGCCGGCACCGACGTCACCGTCAAGCGGGTGCCCGAGCTGGTGCCCGACGATGTGGCTAAGAAGGCCGGCATGAAGGTCGACCAGGCGGCGCCCGTGGCCACGCCGGCGGAATTGGCGGATTACGACGCCGTCATCTTCGGCACGCCGACCCGCTTCGGTAACATGGCGGCGCAAATGCGGAACTTCCTGGACCAGACCGGCGGCCTGTGGGCCAAGGGCGCTTTGGTCGGCAAGGTCGGCAGCGCCTTCGCCTCCACCGCCACCCAGCACGGCGGTCAGGAGACGACCATCACCTCGTTCCACTCGACCCTTCTGCACCACGGCATGGTCATTGTCGGTGTCCCCTATTCCTGCCAAGAATTGAGCGAAATGGGCGAGATCAGTGGCGGCTCGCCCTACGGCGCGACCACGCTGGCCAATACCGATGGCAGCCGGCAGCCGTCCGAGAACGAGCTGGCCATCGCCCGCTTCCAGGGTGAGCATGTGGCCCGTATCGCCGGCAAACTGGCGCCGCGCTGAGCAGCCAGGAGGACAGGAGACAATGCGATGATTGAGATCAGGCCCTTCGAGGATCTGGGGCGGTTCGATAACGACTGGCTGGCCGCCCGCTACCACTTCAGCTTCGCCAGCTACCATGATCCGGCCCGCGACGGCATCGGCCCGCTGCTGGTTTGGAACGACGACACGATCGAACCGGGACGCGGCTTCGACCGGCACGGCCACCGGGATATGGAGATCATCACCTACGTGCGCAGCGGCGCCATTACCCACGAAGACCATCTCGGCAACCGCGGCCGCACCGAGGCCGGCGACGTGCAGGTGATGTCGGCGGGCCAGGGCATTCAGCACGCCGAATTCAATAGGGGGGCCGAACAGACCCAGATCTTCCAGATCTGGATTACGCCGTCCGAAAGGGGCCTGACCCCGCGCTGGGAGCAGCGCCGCTTCCCCAAGGCCGAGCGGGACGGGCAACTGGTCCCCTTGGCCTCCGGCCGGGCTGGCGATGAGTTGGCCCTTCCCATCCACCAGGATGCCGCGGTTCTTGGCGCGACGCTGCTGGCCGGTCAAAGCGTCGAGCATCGATTGCAGCCCGGCCGGACCGCCTATCTGGTGCCGGCCCTGGGCCGGCTGACCGTCAACAGCCGCGAGATGAAGGCCCGCGACGGTGCCTTCATCACCGGGGAAGACGCGATCCGGATCACGGCGATCGAGGATTCCGAGGTTCTGCTCGCCGATCTGCCGTGACGCAATCCGCCGCGGTGTCTTGCCACCGCCGCCCATAAGGAACCAATGAGATGAGCAACGCGACCCACGCCCCTAGCCCGATCGTCCCGGCCCTGGCACCGCTTTATGCGCGGCTCAGGCCTCTGTCCTATCCGATGATTCGTTTTTTCGCCGGCCTCTTCCTGATGCCGCACGGCGCGCAAAAGCTGTTCGGCTGGTTCGACGGCGGCGGCCTGTCCGGCGCCGCCGGCTACTTCAGCCAGAACCTCGGCCTGGAACCGGGCATGTTCTGGGCCGTGCTGGTCGGCGGCACCGAGTTCTTCGGCGGCTTGTTCGTGGCCATCGGCTTCCTCACCCGTCCAGCCTCGCTCGCCGTCGCCGTCCTGATGGCGGTCGCAATCGTCCTGGTCCATTTGGGGAACGGCTTTTTCGCGATGGCCGGCGGTTATGAATATCCGTTGCTCTGGGGCTTGATCGCCCTGGCGATCGCGATGCGCGGCGGCGGCAGGATGTCGGTCGATCAGGCAATCGGCCGCGAGTTCTAGGGCGCAACACGGCTGCGCATCACGGCAGGGACAAACCGTACCGTCTGGCCCATAGCCAGGCCCGGCCGCGCCGACTAAACTGGCGCCGGATCCCATCGTCGAGGACCGGAACCGATGCGTCTGCGCGCCCTGGCCGGGCTATTGCTCCTGCTTGCCGCTTTGACCCTGCCCCGCCTGGACGCTGCCGGCGCGGTAGGCGATCAACGCAAATTCGCGGGCGTGGTCGCCGAATGGAATTCGATACTTGAGCAGGTGACCTCGGGTCTCGAGGCCCCGGTCCTGACCACGTACAATGCCGAGCAGTTCAAGGTGCAGCTTGCCAAGGTCCTAGCCTCGGCAAAGCAAGCCAAGGACGAGGCATCGGCACAGATCAAGCCCTTGCGCGCCGAACTGGCGACCCTCGGTCCGCCGCCGGAACCAGACAAATCGGCAGAGCTGCCCGAGATCGCCGCCCAGCGAAAAAGGATCGACGACGCCATCGCCGCGCTGCAAGCCCGTGCCAAACAGGCGGAGCTGACGATCGCGCAGGCCAACGAGTTGTCCCAGGCCATTGCCGAGCGCAGCCTGCGGCGCTCGATCGAGAAACTATTGAAGGCCTACCCACTGCCGGTGGCGCCGCAGACCGCCCAGGCCGCGGTTCCCGAATTCCTCGGCAACCTGGCGCTGCTGGCGCGCTCGCCGCTGGTATGGTGGCAGGGCCTTTCAGACGATCAGCGCGAGCGCGTCATCCTCTACCGCTTTGCGATTGTCGTTTTTCTCGCCATCGGGATCGGCTGGGCGGCTCGCCGCGCCCTGATCCATTGGTTTGGACGGGATACCACCGTCGAGGACCCGACCTATGCGCGCCGTCTGACCGGCGCCATCGCCGCCGCGCTGGCCTACGGCATCGTGCCGTCGCTGATCCTGGGCGGGTTTCTCTACCGTGCCCTTGATGAAGCCAGTGTCTTTACCGGCTTGTTTTCGGATGCCTTCATCGCGGCCTGCGTCGTTGCTATCATGTTCATCCTGGCCTGGGCCTTGCCGCGCGCCGTGCTGGCGCCGGACCTACCGGCTTGGCGCCTACTATCGGTCTCGCCCCGGCATGCCCGGATCATCAGCCGGCGTATCGCCTGTCTCGCCGCCGTCTTCGCCGTCGACCTGTTCTTCGGCCTGTCCAGTCGTAGTTTGGTTATCTCGGACGAGCTGATCTCGCTCTATACCCTGGTGGTCAATACCCTCGAGGCTGTCGCCATCCTCGCATTGGTACAAGGCAGTCTGTGGGTGACGACCGACTCGGCAGCCACCACCGAGACCGAGGAGAGCAAGGCGGCCGACAGCGGGCACGCCGCACGCTTGTGGACGGTCCTGCGGCGCCTGGTCGGCTTGATCGCCATCGCCGTGATCGTCACCGCCTTTATCGGCTATGCCAACCTCAGCCGCTATATGGCGCAGAATTTGGTGCTCAGCGGCATGGCGGTCGGCGGACTGGTCTTGGTTCGCGGTCTCTGCCGCGAACTGATCGGCATGTCGCTTCGCTCGCGGCTCATTCGCGTCGGCCTGAATATCCCGCACCGCACCCGCAACCGCACCAAATTCTGGCTGCGCGCCACGCTGGATCTGGCGACCTACATCTCGGGCCTGTTGCTGGTGCTCGTCATCTGGGGCCTGCCACTCAGCGAGGTGTGGAACTGGACCGGCAAAGCCCTCAGCGGCTTTACCATCGGTAACGTCACGATCTCGATCTCCGACATTGTCGTGGCCCTGCTGATCTTCCTGGTGGTTACCGCCTTGACGCGCGGTGCCCAGCGGGCGTTGACCGAGCGCGTCTTTCCGCAAACCGCCCTTGATGTGGGGGTGCGCAATTCGCTCTCCGCCGGGCTCGGCTACGTCGGCATTGCTATCGCGGCGGCCCTGTCGGTATCGGCGCTGGGGTTGGATCTGGCCAACATCGCGCTGATCGCCGGTGCCTTGTCGGTCGGTATCGGCTTTGGCCTGCAGAATATCGTCAACAATTTCGTGTCCGGCCTGATCTTGCTGATCGAGCGGCCGATCAAGGTCGGCGACTGGATCAACGTGGGGGGCAATGAAGGACACGTGAAACAAATCAACGTCCGGGCAACCGAAATCGAGACCTTTCAGCGTGCGGCGGTCATCGTGCCCAACAGCGAGCTGCTGTCGACCGCCGTGATCAACTGGACCCACAAGGATAGCTATGGCCGGGTCGAGGTGCCTGTGGGGGTCGCTTACGGATCGGACGTGGACAAGGTCATGAAGCTGCTGCGCGGCTGCCTGGATGCGCACGAGGATATTCTGTCTTGGCCCGAACCGTCGGTCCTGTTCAGCAACTTCGGGGACAGCTCGTTGGATTTCGAGGCACGCGGCTATATCGCCAATGTGGAGCGGCGGATCTTCGTGGGAAGCGAGCTGCGCGTGCTGATCAATCGGGCCTTCGCCGAGGCCGGCGTCGAGATCCCCTTCCCGCAGCGCGATCTGCATATCAAGAATCTCGACCAAGCCATGCGATCGTTTCGCGCCAGCGATCCGGCCGCGGACAGCACCTAGCCGTTCGGCAGGTCAAAGACAGCGACCAGCGGCGCGTGATGCGAATCCGGCCCGGCGTCGGTTAACTCGTCCGCCAGGCCCTCGTTGTGAACTTCCACGTGTTGGTAGCGGGCGAAAAGCGCCTGTGAGACGAGGACATGGTCGAGCATCTCCTTGCGGCCGCCGTGCAGGACCGAGTACCGGCGGGACTCGGGGACCGCCCGATCGAGGGGAACAAGAGCGCCGCCGCCAAGGGCGGGGTTACCGGTATCCGCCACGTCCCCCCGGATGGTGCGCAAAGGCGTTTGCCGCTCCTCGGCGTTGAAGTCGCCGCAGACGGCGATCAACGCCTGCGGATCGGCCGCGAACAACTCGTCCACCAGCAACCGCACCTCCAGCGCCTGTCCGGCACGTTTCAGGGTCGCCAGAAAAAAACCCTCGGCCCAGCCGGCAATGGACCGCCAAGTCGACGAGTCCCGCTTCTGACCGGCAACCGGCGCCGCCAACGGCGCCCGTAGGTGGACGTTGATGACATGCAGCAGTCGGCCGCCGGGCAGCGCCAGGGTGGCCTGTAAGATAGGCCGATCCCATTCCACCGGTTGCGCGGGACGGGCTTTCGGCTTGGCGGTCACCGGTCGGTAGAGAGGCCGATCGACCAAATCGTGGCGAAGCTCGCGGCTGGCCTGAACCGGATACCGGCTCAGGATAACTAGGTTGTGCACCGCATCGGCGCCCCGTGCCGCCGTGTCATTCTCGCACCGCGCCCCCGATACACGCTGCGAGGAGACCATATGAAAATCGGCATACCGGGTCCCCTCGAGCAGCCGCTCCAGGGCCAACAGGCAGCGCAGCCCGCCGCCGGGTGGCCGCTGACCATTGACTTCCTGCAAGCACAAGACATCGGCGGCAAGGCGCGCCAACCGGGGGCGCAAGGCGGCAATGCGATCGGCCAGCGGCGGAAGCACATCCGCCCGGTCGTCCAGGCTCTCCAGGTTGAAGGTCGCGATCCGCAAATTTTGCGTCATGACACACTACCGCCCGCCCATATCAAGCGACGGTCAGGGTAGCGGCCCAAGCGGCCACGACCAACCGAAAGCTAAGGGTCTCCTTAGAAGGAAGAGCCGGGAGTCGCCAGGAACGCGGTTTCCTCGGCCGTACTGGCGCGACCAAGGGCGGCATTGCGATGCGGGAAACGGCCGAAGCGGAGAATGACATCGCGGTGGCGGATGGCATAGTCGAGCCACTCCGGATTGTCGGTCAATTGGCCGATTAAGCGAACGGACACATCTTGGTCTGCCAGGGATTCGCTGTGCTCGAATGGCAGATACAGGAAGAGGCGCTGGACCTGTGGCAGGCCTCGGTCGAAGCCGCGATCGACGGCATGGCGAGCAACCGCCCGCGCCGCCGCATCCGTGGCAAAAGCCTGGCTCTGTCCACGAAAGAGGTTGCGTGGAACCTGATCGAGCAGGAGGCACAACGCGACGCAACCCGGCGGCGTGTCCCACCAATGGTCCAGGCCGCCCGTGGCCGCGCACTCATACCAGTCGGCAAGTCGGGTGCGGACCTCGGTGTCAAAATCGTGATCGCGGACGAACCACCGCTTCTCCATGCCGGGCGCAAACCAGAAGTCGATGATCTCGGCGATGGCGGCGTCAGCCTCTTGCACGATCGTCCTACTCGGCCGGCCTGGCGCCTGTTGTATCCCCGGCGGCCCAGCGCCGGCGCCAAGCCTCGAACATGAGGATCGTCCAGAGACCGTACGCAAAGTTGCGGTGCCCCCCCAGATGCTCGGCCCACATCCGACGCACCGGGCCAGGCGCGAAGGGCGCCCCCAGCCGCGCGGGATCGAGCAGGTCCTCGGCCCAGTCGCGCAAGGGTCCCCGCAGCCAAGCCGCCAACGGCACGCTGAAACCCTGTTTCGGCCGCTCGACCAGCTCGCGCGGCACATGACGCGCGAGCACCTGGCGAAGCGCCCATTTCCCCGTTCCGCCGCGAATCTTCATCCCGCGCGACAGCCGCCAGGCGAATTCGACGACATGATGATCGAGCAACGGCACCCGCACTTCAAGCGCCGGCACCATCGAGGCCCGGTCAACTTTAGTCAGGATGTCGTCAGGCAGATAGGTCGTCGTATCAAGAATTTGCATGCGGTCTATGGCATCGCCATGGCCGCCCAGCGGATCGCCGTCAAACGCCCAGCGCGGCTCGACAACACCAGGAATAAGCAGGGCGATGTCGCCGATCTGGCTGACCAGCCGGCGGTAAATTCCGTCTGAGTCAAGAGGCAGAATCTCCGCGGCCTTTAGGAGCTTGTCGGCTGCAAGCGGTGGCAAGCCCGGCAAACACCGCAGCAGACCATGAAGCGATTCGGCCGGCAGGCGCCGCAGCGCCGCGGCCAAGCCGGCACGAGCGCTCTGCGGTACACGCGCGAGCAGGCGGCCCCAGCGGGCGGAGAATACGTACCGGTTATAGCCACCAAAAAGCTCATCGCCGCCGTCACCCGATAGCGCCACGGTCACGTGGCGACGGGTGAGGACTGAAACGAGATGGGTCGGGATCTGCGAGCTGTCGGCGAACGGCTCGTCGTATATGTCGGCGAGGCGCGGCACCAGAGCAAGGGCATCGGCGGCCGTGACGGTCAATTCGGTATGTTCGGTGCCGAGATGCGCCGCGACGCGGGCCGCGTGCTGTGCCTCGTCATAGCCCGGATCGGCGTAGCCGTTGGTATAGGTGCGCACGGGCCCGCGCTGCGCTCGGCACATGAGCGCGGCCACAGTCGAGGAATCGATGCCCCCAGACAGAAAAGCGCCAAGCGGCACGTCCGAGACCATTTGCCGCCCGACCGCGTCGGTCAGGAGGTTTTCAAGGGCATCGACGGCGGCCGTGTCATCGCCATCGAACGGCTGGCCGAGGCCATGGCGGGCAGCCTCGGTCGCGGACCAATAGATCCGCCGTTCCAGGTGGCCGCCGGGGCCGACCGTGACCCATTCGCCAGGTTGTACCTTAGTGACATTGCCCCAGATCGAGCGCGGCCCCGGGACATAGCCGAAGCGCAGGAATCCGGCCAACGCACCCACGTCGACCTCGCCAAGAAAGTCCGGCAGAACCGCGAAAGCCTTTAACTCGGACGCAAATGCGAGCCAGCCGCCCTGCCGGCCGATATACAACGGTTTGATGCCAAGCCGATCGCGAACGACGTGGAGTCGGCGGTCACGCCGGTCCCAAAGCGCCATGGCGAACATGCCATTCACGGCGGCGAGCGCGCGTTCCAGGCCCCACGCCGTCACCGCCTCGAGCAAGACCTCGGTGTCCGACGTCCCGCGCCAGTTTATGCCGCGCGGCGCCAGGTCCCGCCGGATGTCTTCCGTGTTATAAAGCTCACCGTTGTAAGTGATCGCCCAGCGCCCGTCCGCCGAAAGCATCGGCTGCGCACCCGTCGGTGTCAGATCGATAACGGCAAGCCGACGATGCGCCAGGACGACACCGTCCTCGGTCCACACGCCCTGCCCATCCGGCCCGCGATGGGCGATCGCGGCCGCCATGGCGCCGCCGAAACGGCCCAGCGCATCGGCATCGAGACTCCCGTCGATCGCGAGCAATCCCGCAATACCGCACATTGGTTCAGCCCCGCGTAACCATCTGTAGATCTTCGGGTGCCATCACCGAATTCCTCCGCCACCTCTGTCCAGACGGCGTGAGTGCGGAAAACCCCGGCGCACGTCCCGTGCGGTTTGGGTCGCCGGCACCCGTTTCCGGCGTGACACCAATGCCCGCACCTCGCGCCCCAGCACATTCAACAGAACCGCCACCCGGTCCTTATCGCTTACGCGCACGAACGTGCCAACCCTATCGGCGATTGGCCCTGCTTTTGACAGGACCAGCGGTCCGACCCTATACCTTCCCCGGGCGGCCGGGCTGTCAAAAATTCTGGCTATCCCGCCCTTGCCCCGGGTATTTACAGGGACCAAGGTGTGCCGCACTGGCCAGATCGCCACGACCCGGACCTTTCTTGGGGGGAACGTCGTTTCATATGAGCGGGATCCTTTGGCTGGCATCGTATCCAAAGTCCGGCAACACATGGCTGCGGCTATTCCTGGCGAACTATTTTGCCCTGAACCGCCCCCTTGAGCTGAACCAGGCGATCTCATTCGGGATCGGGGACAGCGGTATCGAGCTGTTTCGCCAGGCGGGCGTAGCCCCCAGCGACCCTTCGCCGCAATCCATGGCAGAACTCCGGCCGCAGGTACACCGGCAGATCGCGCAGCGAAACAGCCAAGGTGTGGCCTTCGTCAAGACGCACAACGCCTGCATTCATGTTGCCGGCGCCCCGCTAATCACCCCTGATGTCACGGCCGGAGCGATACTTGTCGTCCGCAATCCCTTCGATGTCGCGGTCTCATTCGCGCACCACAACGACATGCCCATCGAGCGCGCCGTTCAGGTCCTGTCGACCGATACCTACTATGTCCCGGCTTACGGGCCCTACGTGGACCAATATCCCACAAGCTGGCGGCGTTTCCAGGCAAGCTGGATCGATGCCGCCGGCTTGTCCCCGCTGGTTATCCGCTACGAGGACATGGTGCGGTCGCCAACGACCGCCTTTAGTCAAGTTCTCAGATTCTTAAACGCTCGAATCGATGAAACCAGACTAGCCGCCTCGATTCAGGCAACCGACTTCACCGCTCTGGCCAGCCAAGAGAAAGCGCACGGATTCGCTGAAGGCGATCCGGAAGGAAAAGTGCCATTCTTTCGCGAGGGGAGGATCGGCGTGTGGCAGGACGTGCTCACGGCGGAGCAGGTCGAACATCTGCGACAGGCCTGTGGCAAGGAGTTAGTTTGCCTGGGCTACGCCACTGAGGATGGGGACCCAACACGGCTGACGAAGGCTGGGGCGGTGGAGCGGAGTTAACCCGCGTGCGCGGAATACTGCTCCCAGTGGCGAAGTGGCTCTTGTTTGAGGAGGTCCTGGGATACGTAGCTACTCACCCGTCTCAATAGCTAATTCGGGATCCCAAACCGGTCGCTCTCGGGTTCTCGCTGGGAATCACCCCGAGTCGCCGTCTACGCCGACGAGCATCCCCATCTCACCTCAATCGAGACTTGCGGTGGAACCCTTAGCCAGCAGCCGCTTCTTGCCACAGTTTCAGGTAAGCTGCCGCGGAGTTTGACATCGACCAATGAGTGGCAACTCTGTCACGCGCGCTTGCGCCGATCTTCGCCCGCTGCTCCGGTCCGGCGGCAACCAATTCCGCTAAGGCATCGGCTAGGGCCCGAGGGTCGCGTGCTGGAACGACCCGCCCGTTGTCTGCGACCAAGAGAGCAGAGTCTCCAACGTCGGTGACTACGCAGGGTAGTCCAGTCGCCATGGCCTCGCCAATCACGTTCGAGAAGCCTTCCCCAATGGAACTGAGCGCGAGCAAATCCAATCCACGCATGAGACGGGGCACGTCGCGCCGCTCCCCCAAAGCCAATACTTTGTTCTTCAGTGTGTGGGGCACCGTCAGCTCTTTTGTCCCTTGTCCAATCAGAACGAAGTCAGTCTCCGGCCGTATTGAGGCCAACTGCTCGGCCGCGGCGAGAAAAGTGGAATGGTCCTTCTGCGGATCAACGCGAGCAACCAATCCGATGACACAATGCTCGGGTTTTATTCCGATCTCTGCGCGTACCGCCACACGGTCCGCCGCGTCAGGGTGCCATACGTCAAGGTCGAATCCGTTTGGCAAATGAGCCCATCGACGCGGCGCATATCCCAACGACTCATGAACGCGCTGTCCGGCAATGCTGTTGGTCGCCACCGCCCACGGGCGACGAGACAGCCGAGCAAGCGCTCGGACTGTCAGACGGGTGGAACTGGAAAATTGCGCGAAGTCGATCTCCGAACAGCGCAGGTTCCACACCACCCGCCGCACGCCTGTCAGCGACGCGGCGAGAATGCCTAGAAGATCGGCGTGGTAGAGCCACGTCATCAGCACGTCCGGACGAATCCGTCGCAGGAGACGAACCAACATCAGGAACGCCTTGGGCGACAGTTTCCCTTTGCGCATCCGCAGAAAATACAACTCCACACCGGCAGCCCGTAGGCTTGTGCCGTACACGCCCTCGTCCATGAGCGAGATCACTATCTGGCGCGGCGCGTCTGGTCCGTAAGCGTATGTGGCAATGCGGGTCAACATCTGCTCCGCCCCACCGGTGCCAAGGCCAGTGATGAGATGAACGATGGTGGGCATGCTCTTCAATGATTGGACCAAGATCGGACACTTGGGGTTACCGGTCGAGCGGATTACGAGTCCCGCCGATAGAATGGCGATTCATCGATGTTACTGAGTAGCGCGATCATCCCTGCGGCCTTCCCAGGACCGGTTCAACTGGTTTCGGCACAGGGGCCAACTCATTTTCCTTTAAGCAGCTGTCTGAGATGCCGGTCTAGTTCTTCAACCCTGCGGGCTACGGTATGATCGGCAAGCGTCCGACGTTGGCCTGCGACGGCGATGCGCTGTCGCTCGGTTTCGTTCTCGAGTAGCCACTTCGCCTTCTCGATGCACTCGTCGATGGAGCGATAAATGACAACTTCCTCGCCCTCGCGATAAGCGTCGACGACCTCGTCACGATAGTCGACGAGTTGGCAGGTTCCGGCGCCACAGGCTTCGAACAGCCGCATGTTGGCTCCGGCGCCGTCCATCTCGAGATGCCGATTCCAGGTGATACGCGACGCGGCGAGTAGGGCGAAATAGTCGAGGCCAAAGCGCGGCGGACGGATTCGATCAGGGTATAGATCGCGGATCGGTCTTTCCTTAAGGTACCAGAAGTCCTCCTGCTTCAGTGCCACAGGCGTCGGCTCCGGTCCAAATTTCTTGCGCCGCATAGCGGCCTCGGCGGCGCGAGTCAGCACAGGGGTCGTACACTGACCGATTTTGTGGACGGCATGCAGTCCGAGTTCCGGCAGGTGATGCAGGGTCTCGATCGCCAGGTGCCGCACACGTTGACGTGTGCCGACCGGCATACGGTCGGCGATGCTTGGCTTTGTGTCCGGCTCGTTGCCGAACACAACGAGATCGGTCGCGTCGAGTACGCGGCGTAAGTCATAGTAGCGGCCGTCGTGCGGGCCAAATCCCCAGCCAGTCGTACCGAGAAAGGAGAACGGCACCGGTTCCATCTTTCGCGTCCGTTCCTCGATAGCAGGTAACAACCCTTCGTCAAAGCAGTGAAGATGAAAGAAAGTTTTGACGCCGACCGCATGCCAGCGATCGTGGAATCGCGGATAGCCGAGAAAAACCGCGTCGACATCTTCGTAACCTGTACAATCGTCGATGGGAAAGCCCCGATGGCCGCAGACCAGCCGAACGGTGGGGCACTCTTCCTTGATCCGCCACCGCACTTCCGGCGCAAGCGCGAAGAAGGTCTGAAAGAAGACAATATCCGGCTTGAACGATTTTATCTGCCGCAAGAACGTATCGTTCTTATCGAATGGCTCGTCTGGATCAAAGCCGTTTTCGCTCAACCATTTGCGCTGCAACGGCTCGACATCGACGAGAGCCTCCATGACCTCGGCGCCCTGCCGCTCAAGCTGCTGCTTGAGGCTGCCGGGATAGAGAAAGCCGTTCTCTCGGCACTTCTGAAGTGACGGTTCAAACGGTAAATCGCCCAGGCCGTTAGCGAATCGAAAAAATAGGTCGACGTAAGGACCCGTAGTGCAAACGCGAAACAGACGGTATCCGTCACCCAACATGAAACTCCGATTCAAGAGGTGGCGCCGCGGTCTGCGCGGCCGCCGCGAACTGCTGTTGCAACACGTGCGCGTTGATAATCGGCCAAATCGGGTTGACGCTGCCCTGGCCGACCACCGCGCGCTCAACAAGCTGGCGCACGGCCGGACCATTCCACACCGAGCTGTCGAGAAAAGCGGCGCTATTGCAGGTGTCACGCAACCAATCCTTCAGCGCGCCGCGGCTCCATTCGTCCATCGGCGATGTAAAGCCGATCTTGTTGGACCGTAGCCTGATGGCATCGGGCATCAGGCCCACCATTGCCTCGCGTAAGATGCGTTTGGTATAGCCGCCGCCGATCTTGGTGGATTCCGGTAGCGCGAAACCGTAGGTCACGAGACGCCAGTCCATGAACGGCATCCGAACCTCGATTCCGTGCGCCATCGAGGCGCGGTCGTAGCTGCGCAGAATGGTCGGCAGAACGCTGCCATGAAACCACGTGAAAAGCATAGCGTCGAGGCCCGACATCCCGGCGGTACGCGGGTCGGCGCTCTCGTCGTAGAGGCGCCACGGACCGGGATAGTTGCGGAGGGCCGGCTCGACCGGCGGCGGCTGCGTATCGTCTGTCACCGCGGCAGTCAACCGAGGATGACGCAACCGTGAGTATAGGGCTTTTGCTTGGTTGTAGGCCCGTCGAGCTGGCGCCGAAAAGCCGAGTCTCGCCAATTCGCGTTCGGCGAGAAACCTCAGATCACTAGCGACCCCTGCGCGGGTGACGTCGCCGCTACCGCCGACGAGGCCGCGCAACACTCGCTTGAGGTCGAGATATCGGCCTAGGCTGAACTTGCCCTCGATCAGAGCGTTGAGGGCCCGCTCGACGAAAAAATGATACCCGCCCAGCAATTCATCTGCGCCGTGGCCATCCAGGCTAACGCGGATGCCGCCATCACGCATCGCTCGGTAGATGCCCCAGGGACCGACTAGCGGCACCCAGTAGATTCCCTCTAGGTCGAACACGACTTTTTCAAGGGAGCGCAGGGCCACATGGTCGTCAATATCGTGGAAATTGGCTGCCAGCTGCGTGTGGTCTACCACCACCTGGGCGTATTCGCGCTCGTCGAGCCGAGTGCCCGGAAAACAGGCTATGAAAGCGCGTTGCCAGTCGCGCGGAGCATGTTCGATGGTGCGGCCGCGTCCAAGTTCAGCTATGCTACATGCGACAGCGCTCGAATCAAGGCCACCGCTAAGGGCTGTCGCCACCGGCACGTCACTGCGGAGGCGCAGGCGGCAAGAATCCAGAAAAAGCTCGCGGAACTCAGACACCTGCCGGTCGACGGAGTCAGGGGCGGACGGCAGTTGTGCCAGCGTGTCCCACCACTGTTCGATACGAGCATTGCCGTCGGCGCCAAGCGTCATGCAATGTCCGCCGGGTAACCGGTGTACACCGGGCAGCAGCGTGTGGGGCGTGCTCTCCTGTCCGTTGATGTTCAGAAGCGTCTCGGCCATCACCCGCTCGTCGAGACGTCCATCCACCTCGGGTAGAGTCAGGAAGGCCTTTAGTTCGGAAGCGAAGGAAAAGGTGCCGTTGCCGAGCCGATAATGAAAAGGTTTTATGCCGAATCGGTCGCGCGACAAGAAGAGCTCCCGTCGTCGCTCATCCCAAATCGCGAACGCCCACATCCCATTAAAGCGAGTCTGACAATTGGGGCCCCACTCTGCATAAGCCGCGAGAAGCACCTCGCTGTCGGTATCGGTGGTGAAGCTGTGCCCGAGGCCTCGCAGCGTCTCGCGCAGCTCGAGGAAATTGTAAATTTCGCCGTTGTAGGTCAGCCAAAACCGACCATTGGCATAAGCCATCGGCTGGCGGCCCCGCTCGGACACATCGAGGATTGCCAGGCGCCGATGGCCGAGCCAAAGGCGCTCCGATGGAAAATTCTCAACGCCGACGCCGTCCGGACCGCGATGCGCCATGCTGTTGGTGAAGGCGCGAAACAGCGCGTCGGGCAGTCCGGCAGCCGCATAAGACCAATAACCTGCGATTCCACACATATAAGCGCCTCGTTCAATAGAATTCAGGCAAACACGACGCTCAGTACCGACCTACCAGCGTCTTATTGAGCGACTGACCGGGCTTTGCGGAAACTGTTGGCATCAGCCACCGCACGCGTGCCAGCAGCCACAAGGCGGCACGGCGCGCGCCCGGAATCCGTTTGATGAGTGTGCGCAGGTACGTCTTCATCGGGCTTCCCTCAACCCCGACGATAGATTGCGATGCGGTGGCTATCGTTGACTTGGTGGAGCCGCCGGCGGCTCCGTCATGCTCGACGCGAGCTAGACGAGAGCCGACGTAGGATTCGGAACTGTTTGCATAGTAGCCCTGCTGAGGAACGACATTCGAGGTAGAACGCTCGGTCCGGGTCGCAACGACGAAGATCGCGTAGGGATTGCCATCGAGTCCGCCAATGTGGAGGTCGCGCCACGCGCCGGGTTCGTATTCATATGCCTCCCAGAGCTCGTTGAGGTCACCCGAGTAGCGGACGACATAGATCTTATCCAGCATAAACCGATTGGCGCCTAGAAAATCGCTGAACAGTGTTGGCGAGAACATGTAGAAACCATGGTCGATATGGTTCGACGACGGCGACAGCAGCACGATCCGCCCCCCGACCTTCACGAGGTCGACGACGTTGGCAAGCGCGTTCGGTAGATGGAAGATGTGCTCGAGCGTACCACTGTCGAGCACCACGTCGTAAGCGCCGATGCTTTCAGACGGCATACCGTGTTGGTTAAGATCAACGACGAAGTCAGCGCCCTCAAAGTCGCTGTAGTCAAAGCTGTGTACGGTCTCGAACCCGAGCGCCCGGAACAGTCGGACATCGTCTATGACCGGCCCGGAAATGTCGATGGGCTCTGCCGGATAAACGCCAAATTTGGCGAATTGTTTTCGAATTTCCTGGTTGGACGCGTAGATCGTTTGCTTTCCGAGCGTGGCGATGCGGCCGGAGAAAGGCTTGATCTTCGCTTCTTCGAGCAACAGAGCGATGGCGCCGCGTGCGAGACCCATGAACCAGTTAGTCCTATTGTGTCGCCATGGCGGCAGCGCGGCGCTCCACAGTTTCAATGCGGTCAACCATGGTGTCGAACTCGCAGCGCAGGACATCGAGGGTGTCGTCCTGCCAGACCCACTTCTGCATTGGAGTCGCGAAAGGTGGCGTTTTGCCCGCATCAAAGCCCATTTCGCGCAACGTCTGCTCGGATGCGAGTTTCACTTGCGGGACCATCACCTTAAAGAACAGATACCGGCACTCGCTGTTCAGGATACATAGCGAACCGGGTCCGGTATTGACGAACATATTGAGATAGGCTTCCTGGTAGAGGGCCATACGAAGGCCGATGCTCCAACTAGCCGCCTGAAATACAGTTAGACCGTCGAACTGCGGAAGTCGATCAAGCGCCTTGTCGGTATCCGGTACGATGATCGGGAAATAGCCCTTGACCTTGAGTTCACGGGCGAACGCGGCCCAATCGTCGAGGCGGGTGTTGCGCTCTGGATCAACATCGTACTGCCGAAGGGTCATCACAATGGGCTTCCGGCCTCGGGCGCGTTGTGCCAGCCAGCCGCTGACATACCGCAGACCCTGGATATGGGCCCTCAGTCCCCATCTCGGTCCTGCAGCGACCAGTCCGGCCGTTGTCTCTCGATAAATCATGGCAAGCGTCGGGGGACCGGCACCATCCGTGGGGTACCGATGCACGGCGAAGAGACTTACCCATTCCGCCTGCGAGCGGTCCTCGCACAAGATCGTTCCACCGCTCGCCGGCAAAAGGTCCGGCATGGGCACGATAATGTTGCTAACACGCCAGTCACGCGACTCCTGATCAATAATCGAATCATAGCCGTCGGGAAAGCCTCGTTTGTCATGGTCGGCGATTGGAACAACTACGCATTGTAGCTTGCGCAGACGCCGGCGTTGGCGCTCAAGGTCGGCCCAGACCATGAACCAGCAGATATCAAATGAGATTGGGTACACGTTCAGGTCGTAAAAGGCGAACAATGACGTGTCGGTCGGCTGCACTAGACTGGACTCTAGTTTAATCACGCGCACCACCAGCACGCGGCGAGCGAGACGCAATAGCCGCGGAACGGTTTCGCCCTGCCGTTCTAGTGTTTCGGCGATGCGCCGGAAGAGCCAGCGGAAGCCGCGCTCACGGGCCTTTGCTGGTACCAGTGCTAGACGCTCAAGAAGCGTAAACGGCTCCCGATCTGGCACCTCTCTCATGATCTCTCTGCGAGTCTATTTGGCCGTTTGCAGCAACACAACGCGATGTTGTAGTGCGACATCCTGTCGAACCCAGTATGCACGACCTCGTCGTTCATCGAAAACATGAAGACATTAGCAAAGTACCGCTTCATATTCTTTCTGAAGTCGTTTTGGTTTTTGCAGTTGACGTGCCCGAGGCGGCTGAATGCCGAGGCGTAGACCTGTGATTCAATGGACGGCATGCCTACAATACATACACCGTCCGGTGACAGCGGGGCGATCATGTTAATAATGAAACGGTCTTCGTCCGCTGCTGGAATGTGCTCCAAAACATCGAGACTGTAGATCCCATCGAATTCTCCCTCGACGGGGCTCCGCAGCATATCGTGCACGCGGAAGGCTATGTCGTACCGTTCGTTGGCAACAGATCTTGCCGACTCTATGAACTCCGGGTCGAAATCAATTCCGGTCAGGCTGTCGACTGATTGGGCAACGACGCGTGAGCCAAACCCGTCGCCGCAGCCTACTTCGAGAACGTGCGCCGCACCGACGAGCATTTTGGCGACGAATTTGTAGCGCGCGAGGGTAAATACGAGGCGTTTTGGGTCATCGTGCCACGCCCAGCTCGTCATCAATCCCAGGCGCTCTGGTCCGCGCTTCCGCATGGCGTCGATAACGGCCTCGTATTGGGGTTCGCCCTGCCGTTTGGTCCTGTTTTCTGCCATTCTTTTACTGCCTTTGAAGGAATCGCCGGTGCAGTCTAGCTACCGTCTGCCGCTTTTTTGACCGGTTGCGCGATAAGTAGAATTGCATGCTTCTCCAGGAAATAGTGCGACGTGCGGGCCAGCGCCAGCGCCGAGAGCCCGTTGCCTTCAATGTCGCGATAGGCCCGCTGGTATGGTGTCAGCGGCTGCTCATCGGCCCGAAGCGCAAGCGCTTCCTTGACTGCCGCCAAAACCTCATCGCGCTCGGCATTGCGCGCCCGGTAACGGTCGATCGGAAAGGTTTCATCACCGCTGTCTTCGAGACTCCAGTAAAGGGCGAACTGATCCCTGAATGTTAGGCGCTGGCCCGTATCAACTTCTTCGACCAATGCTGGAACCATAACACAGCGTGATGACGCAAGTGGCATGCCGAGATGCCACGAATCTAGATAGACCAGTGGTATTCCCATGCAATCGGGCATGAAAGCGATACCTGACCCGGCTGTAATTGCCAGCGACGCGATGCTGAAAATCTGCAGATCGTGCTTGTAACTTGCGATCGAGCTTTGGGCATAGTTCAGGACTCCACGTTCGCGGAAGGCTTCGGGCCGGTATTCGCGGCCAACCTGCACGACCAAATACCCCTGGTCGTGTAACCAGTCGATTGCGTCGAGATAGGACCCTGGATCGCTTGCGGTCGCGGTGGCGTTGGCGACGTGGTACTTGAGGTGCACGAGTGCAAGTTTCCTGGGCCGGCCACCAAGAAACTCGAGCAACTCGGCGTCGGGTTCAAGGCCCTCGGCTAGTGGATGATCGTCCTTTGTCTGGCGTCGAAGGGCATAGTACTCCTGCCAGGCGAGTCGGTTCTCCTCCTTACTGACCTGTTGGAGATAGGTCTGGCCGTCACTAGGCAGTTCGTCGTGTGTACAATCGTCGCGAAGATGCCATTTCAGCCGCGACAATCCGAGGTCGATTCGCAGCTTTGGATAGCGCGCGACCGCTGGAAATAGCCAGTCAAACAGGAAGTTGCTATCGGAAGCAAACCAGAACCAATTCCTATACAGATCCAGGGTATCCCGATGAATCGGGCTCGGCCGCCGCAGCAAGGCAACCCGACCAGTGATTTGCCCGGACTTCATCATCCGAAATGCGCGGTCCAGTTCAACCGTATTGTGGCCCATACCCGGCGCAACATTGACGATAAATCTGAGCTGGAGCAGCCGTAGAACCGCTCCGGCTAGCCGCGTCGACAAGGCTGGCCGAGACGCCTTTTCTGGCAGAAATGCCTTGTCGAAATTGCGGCACAAGCTCTGCAACGCCAACTTGTGGAAGGTCGTGCCTTCGAAAGCGCCGACGCCGACATTGACCTTCGCCGCTCGATAGCGGAACGAGAGAATTCGGCTCGCACCCCATACTATTTGGGCAAGCAAGGCCGTTATTGTTGGGCCCAATCGTCGATTGAGCCCGCTAATCACCGAATCTAAGGACAACCTCATCAGAATCGCGCAGCTGTCCTCAATGGCAGAGAAATCATTCTGGCTTGCGTGCCGAACATGCCGTTACCTGGATCCTAACGCCTGCGGGCGAAATAGCGCCATATTATCGAATCCGCCCGGCGACCCCGGTCCCGGGCATGCGCCGATTTCAACGTCCCAGCCGTCGGCGTACGGTTCTATGAAGAGGCGCCATGATTCAGGCGACCAGAAATGGATGTGCTGGCTCGCCACATCGGCGCGACCGTTGGGCACGGTGACCGCCAACGCGCGGCGCGGGTCCAGTGTGAGCAGATTGCGCAGCGCTTGCGCTGGATCGATCAAATGCTCGAGCACTTCCGTGCACAGAACGATGTCTGCATCGGCACCCACGCGACCAACGAAGGTCTGTGTATCGTCCGCGAGGTCTGCAACGACGCCTTCGATGTGCGGTCGTTTCGCGGCAATGAACTCAATCGCCGATTTGGCGCACTCGACGCCGCGCAGTCGGGCATCCGGGTAGCGCGCGTGGGCGACCTGGAGCAATCCGCCAAGGCCGCAGCCTGCGTCGAGGATGGTTGCGCCGGCGAACACCACACCAACATCTTCAATCAGCTCCAGGAAAGCGCTGTACTTCGCCTGCTGGGCCGTTTCATAGGCGAGACTGTAGGGCAGCCGATAGCTGAGCTCCATCAATTCTCGCCGGTTCATGGCGATAGCGTCGCCGGAGTTGTGCGCGGACATCAATGCGGTGGGATAGGGTGCGGCCGCGTTGTCAAATTGCCACATCTTCAGCATGCGATCGATCGTCTCGTCATCAAAATTGCAATCGCCGGCGTCCATGCGGCGCACGAGATCGCCCGCCTCCTTCTGGGATAAAGGTGCCTGGGAAGACCTAGAACCCGGCTGTGGCGCGATCTTGCAGCGTGAGATCACGGCACGGCCAGAGCCGCGCCATCTGCGAAGAAGGTCATACAGAACAGGTGGCATTGTCCGTTGCGCAATGTACCGTACGGAAATCATTTTCCGGAGCTTGTTCCGGATCCTATACACACTACGGAGACTTTCGGGGTTGCTACCTTCAAGGTCGTTTCTCCATTCTTAACGGGGACTTTTGACGCTGCGTTGTCTCCTCCTGCGCAGATACGCCTCCAGCGTAACAAAGCGACGAACGACACCATCTCGGAGCCATCGGGCGATGCGTACGAAGCGCGACGGTGTGAATTGACCCGTCTCGCTTAGGTCGAGGTTCCGCAAGCCCTCTTCGAGCGCGTCGGTCAACAAAGCTATGCGACTTAGCTCCACTGCCCAATCGATGCTTTCTCTGCCTTCGAACATGAAACAGTGCTCTGTAAATTGGCGGCGGTGACTCGAGTCCGCATACTTTGCCGCCCATTCGAGGATGTGCACGGTCTTGTCCGCAACTTCGATGGGGAGCGACCCCATCGGATCATGGTCGATGCGGCTGAGTTCGACGACACAAACGTCCTGCGAATGTTCGGCGACATAAATCCGGTCAGGCGCGATTTGCGCAAGTGAGATCAACGAACCGTCGACGGTTCCGCTATCGATTGCTGCGGGTTCTGCATTTGCCAGGTCTACGAAAAGCGGGTGCAGGTGGAAGTACCGCGCAAAAATGGATTCCACGCCTACGGGCCAGTAGACGGCGCTAGGAAATTGGCTAAAGGGTTTAGCGTCCCAAAAAAGCAGGGAGCTGATCGGATGTGGCCACCGGCGTACAAAACTTGCCATGTCACGCGAAGGAATTGCCAATGCCGCACCGGTGCCACCACTGCGATACTGCGCAAGCGCAGGCATGACATAGTCGAGAGCGGCGCGCGGGCCTGCGACGAGAACCGCATGACTTCCGTTCAGGATGCGCTGCAGCCCGAAGCTGAGCGAACCTTCAGCGACGATACAATCAGGTGACAGAACTGACAAAATGGCTTTGTCGCGCAAGCAGTTGCGAATCGCTTGTCTGTGGCAATATGCCATCACGTCATAGCGGTTGCGATCGACAAAAGCCCTTTCTTCCAGAAGCGGCAAGATTCGCGCGTCGCCAAAATCCGTGACAGACCGCCAAGCGGGGTGTTCCGAGATGCGAGCAACATCCTCTGGGCGGGTGATCACGGTGAGGCGCAGCTTGGCCATTTCCGCAACTGCGGGAAAGTTCCCCGGTGCCAGAAAGCTGGGTAAGCCCGCCGACAACATCGTATCGACGTAAGCATCGCCCCAGACAGCAATTGTAAATTCAACAGTACGCATAGCGATCAACCCACTGCATTCGCCTGTGGGGATTTGTCCGTGTGCGCCTCGACAACTTCCGTCTCGGCATGATGCTCAATCGAAACGAAGCCGCCGCCAGACTGGCCAATCCCGTGGAAGTCGCCATAATCGATGTGGAACGTTTTGGCGTTCTCGATCAGGTCGTCGAATTCGTACGCGCCTGTTGCCGAACGGACGGAGCAGTTTAGGTAAAACTGCCCCTGATTGAGCGACATTCTCTCGACTCGGAAGGCGACAATCATCTCATCTTCCACCGAGAACGCTCCGAGTCCCCCTTCCGTGGTGCTCAGGCTCGCCGCAAACATATTACTGAACGAAAATATACCAATACCGGCGCTTAGGTTTCCGACAGTCTTGCCGGTCATGTTGCGGATCCGCATCTTGAAAACGAGGGTTTGGCCCGTGATGATGGTTTCGACCCGCTCACCGCTCTGGTTTTCGATCCAGACGTCCAGGACGCGCACCCGGCCGCGCCCTCGCCTATCCAGACGCTCAGCCAGCGGGCTGGCCTCCACGGTGTCGAACAGACGGTAATAGTAGGAAAGCGCGTCCTCAGTCGGTCCGTCGTGGACGAGACTTCCGGCCTGCATGACAATTGAGCGCGGGCACAAGGCCGTAATGTGGTCCATCCGGTGACTTACGAACAAGATCGTCCGACCTGCTGATGAAGAGTCGGAAATTTTACCCAGACACTTTTTCTGAAACCCGATGTCGCCAACTGCCAGCACCTCATCGATAATCATAATGTCCGCTTCCAGGTGGGCCGCTACCGAGAACGCAAGCCGAACATACATGCCACTGGAATAGCGTTTGACCGGCGTGTCAATGAACTCTTCAATTTCCGCGAAATCGACGATTTCGTCGAAACGTCTCCTTATCTCAGGCGGCGTCATGCCAAGAATGCCGCCATTGAGGTAGATGTTGTCGCGACCGGTAAGTTCGCCGTTAAACCCCGTGCCGACCTCAAGAAGACTTGCTAGCCGACCGTTAACCCGGATCCGACCGGACGTCGGTGCTGTGATTTGAGATAGGATCTTAAGCAGTGTCGATTTGCCGGCACCATTCTTTCCGATAATGCCGATGACCGCTCCCTCGTCCACGGAGAAGCTCACGTCGCGTACCGCCCACAGTATGTCGCCGTCGCGATTGCCGTGGTCGATAGCGGGCATGAGTGGCGAAAGCGGATCGCCTCGGCGCATGATCTTGGTGCTCCACCACCGCTTTATATCGTCCGACGCGGTGCCGGAACCAATCGTGCCTAGGCGGTACCGCTTGCTAACGTTCTCAACCGAGAGACTTAGAGTCATATCGCTAAACCGTGTCCATGGCTGTACGTTCGACCATATTGAAGATGAGCAGCCCAATTGTTAGAGAGGCACCGGCAACAACTCCCGAATAGAGCAAGCCGCCCCAAGGAACCACGCCGCTGCCGAGAAAGGCGTGGCGAAATGTTTCGATTATGGATGTCATCGGATTAAGCAGCGCCAGGAAGCGGTATTTTTCGGGCACACTCGACAAGGGATAGATGACTGTCGTCGCGTACATCCAAAGTTGCATGCCGTAACTGACCAGGAATGAGAGGTCGCGATACTTGGCGGTGATCGCCGACAGCAAGACGCCAACACCGATCGCTAGGCTCGCTGAGACCAGCAGCAATAGCGGTAGAAGGAATGCAGTGATGTTCGGTCCCTCTGTCAGATTCTGAGCCATATAATACATCAGAAAGCCGGCGAACATGAGGAACTGGATCGTCGTCGAAATCGTCGTCGTAAGGACGTTCGTTAAGGGCACGATAAGCCGCGGGAAATAGACCTTGCTGAAAATTCCGGACTGGGACGTGAAGGTCGATGCGTTGCCGACGACGCAAGCATTAAAATAGCCCCACATCATGATTCCGGACATGTAAAACAGGACACGTGGTGTACCATCGGATGAAAGTTGGGCGATTTCACCGAATATGATGGTGAAGACGACGGTGCTGATGAGTGGTGGAATAACGAGCCAAAGCGGGCCAAGGATCGTTTGCTTGTAGCCTGCTACCAAGTCGCGCCGCATGAACATGAAAACAAGGTGTCGGTAACGCCACAGCTCGCTCAGTCGCAGATCCAGAAATCCCCGGTGCGGTTCGATAGTATATGTCTTTTGGATTCGAGCAGCGTCAGTCATCGATGCCTGTTCCTTTGCAGGGGTCAAGAGAGGCGCGCGCCGGCCGGCCAGGCGAACAGATGTCGTGCGAGAGCAGGTAGCAAATCCCATGGCCGCAACACGGCCATCAACAACAATGGCGGCCCGCGGCGGCCCAATAGCAAGCGCGACGTCCCGAGGATAGGGCATAACCATTGCCACGACGTGCCGAGCGCTTCGCGCAGCGTTGCATGGTCGGCTCGCTCGGTGCCCATGACGGCGGCGGCCAGTGTGAAGCGGACGCGCCGCTCAAGCCGGTGCCGGTAGGCAACCGGGAAGGCCGCCTCGTCAGTTCCCCAGACGCGCCGCGAAATGGCCTTGACGGTGGTGCGGCAGGCATGCGGGTCGGCCTGCGACACGGCGGCGTAGGAGCCGCTCAGCCGCCGCCATGCGGCTAGAACTTTCGGAATGTAGCAGGCGCCATGGCGCAAACTCAGTAACTGG
>JAJFGI010000064.1 GCA_021776215.1 Kiloniellaceae bacterium
ATCGCCGCCTACCAGGACAAGATCGTCGAGATGACCGGCGATCCCTTTCCGCAGGACCCCAAGGACCAGCTCTGGGCCGCCATCGGCGCCGTGTTCGGCTCGTGGATGAATCAGCGAGCGATCACCTATCGGCGTCTGCACAGTTTGCCCAGCGACTGGGGCACGGCGGTCAATATCCAGGCCATGGTGTTCGGCAACATGGGGGACGACTGCGCCACCGGCGTGGCCTTCACCCGCAACCCGTCGACGGGCGAGAACGTTTTCTACGGCGAGTACCTGGTGAACGCTCAGGGCGAGGATGTGGTCGCCGGCATCCGCACGCCACAGCATCTGACCATCCACGGCAAGGAGGAAAACGGATCCACTCTGCCGGCCATGGAAGAGGTGATGCCCGAGGTGTTTGCGGAGCTCATGGATGTGCGCGCGGCGCTCGAGACGCACTACCGCGACATGCAGGACGTTGAATTCACGGTCCAGCGCGGCAAGCTGTACATGCTCCAGACGCGCGGCGGCAAGCGCACCGCCAGCGCCGCCATTCGCATTGCCGTCGAAATGGTGGGCGAAGGCCTGATCGACCAGACCGAGGCGGTTCGCCGCATCGAGCCGGGCTCGCTCGACCAGCTCTTGCACCCGACCCTCGATCCCAATGCGGAGCGGCGGATCATCGCCCGGGGCTTGCCGGCCTCGCCGGGCGCGGCATCGGGGCGGATCGTTTTCTCTGCCGAGGCCGCCGAGGCGCAGGCCGCCGCCGGCGATGCCGTGATCCTCTGCCGCGTCGAAACCTCACCGGAGGATATTCACGGCATGCATGCGGCGCGCGGCATCCTGACCACCCGCGGCGGCATGACCAGCCATGCGGCGGTGGTGGCGCGCGGCATGGGCCGCGCTTGCGTGGCCGGTGCCGGCGAGTTGCGCATCGATTACAAGTCCGCGGTCATGCGGGTCCGTGACCACGAGCTCAAGGAAGGCGACATCATCACCATCGACGGCGGCACCGGCGAGGTCATGCTCGGCGAGGTGCCGACCATTCAACCGGAGCTGTCCGGCGATTTCGGCAAGCTGATGGAGTGGGCCGACGAGGCGCGGACCATGAAGGTGCGGGCGAACGCGGAAACGCCGCTCGATGCCCGCACGGCCCGGCGCTTCGGCGCCGAAGGGATCGGCCTGAGCCGGACCGAGCACATGTTCTTCGATGCTGGGCGAATCGTCGCCGTGCGCGAGATGATCTTGGCGGATGGCAGTGCCGAGCGGCGCAAGGCCCTGCATAAGATACTGCCCATGCAGCGGCAGGACTTTGTCGAGCTGTTTCAGATCATGCGCGGTTTGCCGATCACGATCCGGCTGCTCGACCCGCCGCTCAACGAATTCCTGCCGCACGAGGACGAGGAACTGGAGGAGGTGGCCAAGGCCGCCGGCGTGCCTCTCGAGCTCCTGCGCGCCCGCAAGCTGAAGCTCGACGAATCCAATCCGATGCTCGGCCATCGCGGGTGCCGACTGGGCATCACCTATCCCGAGATCTACGAGATGCAGGCGCGCGCCATCTTCGAGGCGGCGGCGCGCGTCTATAAGGAAAGCGGCGAGACGGTCGAGCCGGAAATCATGATTCCCCTGGTCGCCCTGCGCAAGGAGTTGGAAATCCTCCGGGACCTGGTGGACCGCGTGGCCCGCCAGGTGATCAGGGACGAAGGGGTGGAGATCCGCTACATGGTCGGCACCATGATCGAATTGCCCCGTGCCTGTCTGCGCGCCGGGCAGATCGCCGAGGTCGCGGATTTTTTCAGTTTCGGCACCAACGATCTGACCCAAACGACCTTCGGCCTGTCGCGCGACGATGCCGGCTCGTTCCTCGGCATCTATGAACAGCGCGGCATCATCGCACAGGACCCCTTCATTTCCCTCGACCAGGACGGCGTTGGCGAACTGGTGCGCATCGCCGCCGAGCGCGGCCGCGCCACCCGCAAGAATCTCAAGCTCGGCATTTGCGGCGAGCACGGCGGCGATCCGGCGTCGATCCGATTCTGTCAGGACGTCGGCCTGGACTACGTCTCGTGCTCGCCCTACCGGGTCCCCATCGCCCGTCTTGCCGCCGCGCAGGCGGCCCTGGACAAGGGCACGTACTCGCTGTCCTAAGACTTCGCCGTATTGGTTTCGCGTTCGACGATGACGTGAAAGCGGTAGGGGGACTCCAGGCCGCCGGCCTGAATCCGGTTCTCGCCAAAGAGAAGATCCGCCACGTCGGCATGCTCGAAATGGGCGATGCGGACGCCGTTGACCAGGGTCCCCAGGTGGCTGCCCAAATCACGTACGGTCAGACGTCCCTCGTGCGCTTCGATGGCGAATTGGAGCGGCGACATCTGCGCGCTCGACGCGTGCAACATCAGCTCCGCCCGCTTGGTGCCGGCGCTTTCACCGACCATGGCGTTGCGCCCCACTTGAAAGGGCAGCTTGCCGATGGTCAGGCCCTCGCTGCCAATCTGCGATTCGATCTCCGGCGACGCGGCGAGCAGGCGGATCACCTTTACGCCATCGACACGGGCGCCTTCCACATAGATTCGTTGCTCCAATAGGCGGTTCTCCGCCGTCAGCAGACGCTCGCAGAGCATCTGCAGGAGCGGCAGAGCCAGCGGATTGTCACGGCGAAATATGGACAGGAACGTCTCGGCTGGAAGTTTTACCATGGTGACATCGCCCAGGGCGCGAACGGTGGTTGAGCGCGGTTTGCTGCGGATGACACCCATTTCACCGAAAATCGCGCCGGCTCTGAGCACGCCGAGGCGGACCGGCTTGCCATCTACCTCGCGCAGGACTTCGACTTCGCCCTGTCGGATGATGAAGACCGCATCGCCGGGGCCGCCTTCCCGGTAGATCACCGCGCCCGAGCGGATTTTCTGTTCCTTCATAGCCCCCCTCCGTTCGCCTCGCCGGTGCGTCCGCCCGCCATGGTAGTGCACAGCCGCGTCCGCCGCCAGCCATCCGCCGGGCGCGAATCCAGTCTTGACCCCACCCCATCCGGCCGGCCAACGGCGCGGCATGACGAAATCCGCTGGCGCAATCACCCTGGCTGACCTGGAGGCCGGCGGCAAAGCCGCGCTGGCCCGGGCGCTTGCGGCCATCGAGCAGGCGCCCGAGGCCGCGGCCAGCC
>JAJFGI010000065.1 GCA_021776215.1 Kiloniellaceae bacterium
GTTGACGAGAAGGCATAATGGCAATCGGTGATCTCAGTTCGCTTGCCGTCGATAGCACTGGCAAGGCGTCATTCTCGGGCCTCGGCTCGGGGATCGACTTTCAGAAGGTCGTCGAAGACCTTGTGAAGGCAAGACGGATCCCCATCGATACCATCGAGAAGCGGATCACCAAGAACTCCGACAAGATTGACGCCATCGAAACCTTGCGCGGGCTTCTGACCAGCACCCGCGACGCCCTGTCGAAACTGCGCGGCGCCGTCAGCCTCGGCAATGCCAGCAACGCCTTTTCCGCGACACAGGTCTTCGCCACCACCAGCCGCACCGACGGCAGTGCGCCCAGCGCCGCGGGGAACCTCATCGGCGCCAGCACGACCAACGCGGCGGCGATCGGCAGCCATTCGATCGAGGTCCTGCGTGTCGCCGCGGCGCACAAGGTCGCGTCCAATACCTTCGCGAGTCAGAACACGGCCCTTAACCTCGCCGGAACTTTCGAGGTCAGCGGCAGCGGCGGCAAAGCGACCATCACCGTCCAGGCCGCCGATACCCTGCAGGATATCCGCGACCGCATCAACAATGCGAATACCGGCACCAACGGCACGAAAGTGACCGCGAGCATCGTCCAGGCATCGTCGACCCAATTCGTCCTGGTGCTCACCGCCGACCAGACCGGCAAGACCATAAACGTTACCGAGTCGGGCAGCGGCACGGTCCTCGCGGGCCTCGGCATTTCCTCGACCCACGGAACCGGCGGGTTCCGTAACGGCTTGGACGGTGCCTCCAGCAAGATCGATGCAACGTCCGATGGCTTTTCCAAGATTCTTTTCGATGGGACGCAAGGCGACGCCGCCTTCCTGATCAGTTACGACCAGGCAACCAAGGTGGTCACCCTGACCCGTGGCGACGGGGTTACCGATACCGCGACCCTGTCGTCGACGGCGATCGCCACCGGCGCCACGGAGACCGCGACCTTCAGCAATTTCGGCGCGACCATCGTGTTCGACGAGAACTTCAACAAAGGCGTGGACATTCTGGTCGCCGCGGATACCGCCAGCGTCACCGGCGGCACCGGTGCCATCGATGCGAATACCATCAAGATATCGGACAGCGCTGGCGACATCTCGGGCATCACCTCCAGCACCCTGACCTTCGGGAACCTGGGCACGCCGGCCGCCATATCGGTCACGAGTGGCGCCTTCTCGGGCACCTTCGACGGCACGTCGGCGGGCGCCAAGACCGTGACCCTGACCGACGGCAACGGCAATTCGCTGACCGTCGACTTCACGGTCACCACCCTCTTCGACGGCACCGAGACCGCGGCATCGATCGATTTGCAGGAACTGCAAAACCTCGTGGTCTCGAGCGGCACTCAGTTCTCCAACCAGATTCAGGCCGCGCAAACCGCCCGGTTCACGGCCGACGGCCTGCTCGACCCGGACCGGTTCGAATCGAAGTTTATCGCCAACGCCTCGGCGTCCCTGACGGCGACCGGCGGCAGCTTCAACATCAACGTCGGGGCCGGTACGGTTCTTGTGAACTATAGCGCCGGCGATACGCTGACCTCGCTGGTCACCAAGATCAACGACGCGATCACCACCGCGGGCGGCGGCAACGCCGTGTTCGATGCCGGCACGACAGCAAGTGCGTTTACCGACGGCACCGGCTCCCGCCTGGTGATTACGAACAGCAGTGGCGCGGCGATCAAGCTGACCGACACGAACGGACTGCTCGGCAGCCTCGGCGTCGACAACAATCTGGTCATCGAGCGCAGCAGCAATACGATCAGCGACTTGTTTACCGGCGTGACCCTGTCCCTGTTCCAGGCCGAAGAAGGCACCGCCGTGAAGCTGGACGTCGACCGGGATCTCGGGGCGGCCAAGACGTCGATCGAGAACTTCGTCACCGCTTACAACGACCTGAAGAAGTATCTGAACGAGCAATCCCTGGTCGATCCGGCGACGGGTCTCGTCACCGAAGATACCGGCCTGCTCTTCGGCAGTTCGACGCTGGTCAATATTAAATCGCGGCTGTCAAACGAGTTTTCCAAGGTCACCCAGGGTATCGACCAGAACTTCAGCGTTCTCCGCCAGATCGGCATTACGATCGTCGACAAAGCCGACGTCACCGACCCGCTGGAGGCCAATACGCTCAAGATCGACGACACGATTCTCGACGAAGCCCTGTTGAACAATGCCGCCGAGGTGCGTCGGCTATTCGCATTCGACTTCGCCTCGTCCGACCCCCGGGTTTCGTTGCTCAAGTTCTCCGGCCAGACGAGCTATGATGCCTCCGGCTACAAGGTGAATATTAATTTTGACGACCGATACCAGAGCCAAACCTTTACCAACAGCGGCCTGGTCACGACGGTCGAGGCCCAGACCGGCGGCCCGGCGGCCGACGGCATCAGCAACATCGCCTTCGGCAACCAGGTCACCTCCGGCAGCGCCTTCCGGTACAGCTACAATAGCGGAACCGAGAATCTGACGCTCCGTGACCTGACCACGGGGACCAGCGAGACCGTCAATATCACCGCCCTGCTTGACGCGGTCGTCACCCCGGCCGGCAGCGATCTGGGGGCCGGCCAGACGGCCGACATCAGTTTCGCGGCGCTCAATACGACGATCACCCTGTCGGGCGACAACGGCTTCACGCGCGCGACCAACATTTCCGACGGCACCCTGGATGCCTCCGGCCTGCACGCCAGTACGACCCTGACGGGCGGCAGCGTCACGACCCCCACAAGCGGTCTGAACAAGGCGACGGTCGATGCGCTGATTGCCGCCGGCGCCTACAACGCGGCCACCGGGCTCGTGACTCTGGGCGTTACCAGCAACGCTTCCGGCGAGGCGCATTTCGACCTGGCCGCCGGTATCAAGTTCCGAGTCGACGGCGGCGCGGTACTGACCGATATCACCGGCGTCGATCTGGACGACGCCGCGGCTCACACCGTCGATATCTACGTCAACGATGGCGTCGGCGATGTTCAGGTTGGCAGCCTTTCCTTTACCTCTCTGGCGTCCACCTTAAACGGCTCCGGCTCGCTCACTATCGATCTCGGCACGGGTTTGCTGGGCGAAGCATCGACGGTGGCCTCTCAAACCGCGCCGGTCGAGAACTACCTTGCCGTGACCGATGGCACCTTCGAGGTTCGCGACAGCGCCAACGTCCTTCTGGGGACGGTGGCTTATAGTAAGACCGACAACCTGCAGCAGATAGCCGCCGCCATAAGCAATGCCGTCCCGAACGTCAACGCCTCGGTCATTGCCGAGGGCAGCACCTACAAGATCGAAATTCTGCACGACACCCGGGAGGTGCTCAGTTTCGCGGCCGATACGGGCGGGCTGGTCTCAGCCCTGAATCTCACCAATGCCGGCGACGGCGTGTTTTCCGCCAACATCAACGGCTCGACGTCCGGCGCCGCCGATGGTACGGCGACCGTGAGCGGCAGATCCATAACCGCGACGAGCGTCACCGGAGCCAACGGATTGCAGGTGTTCTACAACGGTTCGGATGACCTCGCGAATATACAGATGGACTTCACCACGGGTCTGGGTGCCCGGTTGTATTTCTCGGTCAACGACATGCTCGCGCCGCTCACCGGCTTGATCGATTCGAACATC
Source organism: Kiloniellaceae bacterium (assembly GCA_021776215.1). GTDB lineage: Bacteria > Pseudomonadota > Alphaproteobacteria > Kiloniellales > J153 > JAJFGI01. The sequence continues at coordinate 3,618 of JAJFGI010000065.1, forward strand.
GCCACCTTGACGGATCAGAACGAACAGAACCAGCAGCGCGTCGACAACATGGCCGCTCGCCTGGAGATCACCCGGCAGCTGCTCTTGCAACAGTTCATCAACCTGGAAAGCGTTTTGGCCCGCGCCAACACGCTGCGAGACAGCATCACGCAAACGTTCGACGCCCTATTCCAGAGTAGGCAATAATCCCCGGTCGCCACAACGACCGTCCAACGCGCCAGGAAGGCCAGTACAATGGACAGACAAGTATCCCAGCAATATCTCATGCAGCAGCTCATGTCGGCCTCGCCGGCGCGGCTTGTTGCGATGCTCTACGACAGGGCGATCGGCCTGCTGACCGAGGTGGTCGACGCGATCGAGAACAATGACGTCGAGCGCCGCTGGCGTGCCAACCACAAGGCAACGGAAGTAATCTGCCATCTCTGGGAAACCTTGGACATGGAGCAGGGCGGCGACGTGGCGGCCAACCTGAACCAGCTCTATGGTTTTATGCTGAAGCGCTTGCTCGCCGTCGACATAGAAAACAGCGCCGAAGCCGCCCGCGAGGTGATCCGTCTTCTCGACCCATTGCGGCGCTCGTGGCATGAAATGGCCAACGCCAGCGATCGCAAATCAGCCGAGAAGGACGAAGGCGCCGCGCCGGGACCCATCACGCTCTCCGCATAGTTCGCTCGGCCTGGATAGTCAGATAGTCGGGTCAGATAGTCGGGCAACCAACAGCCTGATGGTCCCCTTCCCCCTCTCCTCTTGAATCCGCATTCTCGGGCGGCCGGATCGCCGGCCCTCCGACCAATGGACCCCGCGGCGGCAACGGGCCCCCGCGGGTCTTTGCATGTCTAGGGGCCAAATAGGGCCACGGCGGCAATAGTGGGTCCAGGCGGCATAATTTGCCGGAGCCGGCCGAGCACTATTTGCCCGCGGCCCGGTCGAGGCCATCCATGGCGGCCCGCCTGCCATTTTTTTCCCTTTTTATATCAAATGCTTATCAATTTTTCGTCGAATTGGCACGGCGGTTGCTGTGTAGAACCTGTCACAGCTAGAGACAGAGAAGACCTATGGCATTTACGACGACCCACGGAGATCGGCCAAACCCTGCAATGGTGCAGGGTCGCCTCCGTCACAGTGTGACGGCGCCGTGGCATGTCGTCGAGGCCGCCGCACAGCAGCAGCCGGAGAACACGACTGATCTTGGCAAAGCGCCGGGAGATTCGACCGCAGCCGGCTTGCGACAGTGGTCGGATCCACGTTGCAGGCAGATTGCCGGGTATCGCCCTGGCGGATGGCCAAGCTCAAAGACCAAGTAGGAGATGGACAGATGGCACTCAATGTAATTTCCAACTTCGCCGCCAACGTCGCGCAGCGCAACCTGCGCGCCTCTGACGCGGCAGCGACCGATTCGGTTACCAAACTGTCGTCGGGTCAGCGGGTCAACTCTGCAAAGGATGACGCCGCCTCGCTGGCGATCGGCTCGCGCCTGCGGGCCGAGGTCGCGGCCCTGAAGACGGCGACCGTCAATGCCAATCAGGCAGGCTCGCTCCTGCAGATCGCCGATGGCGCGCTGTCGACGATCGCGGACATTCTGGTCCGCATGAAGGAGTTGGCGGTTCAGGCCTCTTCCGGCCAGTTCTCCTCGGTCGAGCGCGGCGTTCTGGACTCCGAGTTCCAGGCGCTGTCATCGGAAATCACGCGTATTTCCCAGGATACCGAGTTCAATGGCTCGCAGCTCATCGCCGGTGGCTCAAGTACGGCCACCAACCAGCTTGCGACGACCAATTTCGGCGCGTCGGGCAATGGCTTCTCGATTTCCGCCGATTCCCAGGTCGTCTCCGACAACTCGGCATTCCGCCTGAGCTACGACAGAGTACTCGCCCAAGCTCAGGTCAGCACGGTCACGGTCGCTGTGGGCGGCGGCGTCGTCGCTGGCGAGGTCTTTACGGTCAAGGTCACCGACAATGCCGCCGGCGCGACCTATACGGCCAACTACACCGTGCTGGCTAACGGCGAAACCGCCGAGACCATCGAGGCCGGCCTGATCACGGCGCTCAACAATGTGGTCGGCATCACGGTCACTGCAGCCGACGGTGGCGCCGGTGTCGTACAATTGACGGCCAAGACCGCCGGCAACGGGTTCTCCACCGTCGTCACCGAAAACAGCGTCAACGGGTCCACAACCCTTGCCACCCCGACGCCGAATATTGTCGGCGGCGATCTCCTGAAGCTGACAAACCTCACCGACGGCACGAGTCAGACCGTCGACGCGGCGCCGATCATCGATTCTGTAGCGAGCGCCGGCATCGGCCAGAACCTGCAGTTGACGGAAACCGCCAAAGTCAAATTCAACAGCCTTGGCGTCACTGTCACGCTGGATGCCAATTTCGACCGCACCACCGACCACATCACCACCGGTACGCCCACCAACAATGTGGCCGGCGTGGTGACGAATAGCATCGCCTACACCAACGATGCCAACGGCGGTGTGCTGAACGACGCAATCACAGCACTGAAGGCCCTTGGCTCGAGCGTCTACAATCCGGCGACCGGCGTCCTGACGCTGACGGCTTCCGGTGGTGCCGGTGCCACCGAACTGTCCGCAGCCGGCATCAGGTTGAGCGTGGACGGCGGCGCGGTTGGTGCCGCCGGCGCCGTCTCCGGCGACCTCGAAGCCGGTGCCGTTCATGCGGTGCATATCTACGTGGACAATGCCAACGGCGAGACCATCGAGATCGGCCAACTGGACGTAGACTTCGGTGCGTCGGCCGGTGCGACCACCGGTACAAACGATGTCAACATCGGCGATCTGCTTTTCGGAACCAATGTCGTGACCGGGTCGAGCACACAGACTTACTCATTCAAGGACGGCTCCGGAAGC
>JAJFGI010000066.1 GCA_021776215.1 Kiloniellaceae bacterium
GCTGACGCAGTGCGCGGGGCCGAGCAGCAATCGGCCGCTCAGGGTATTCAGCCACCAGGCCATGCCGCGGCTCAACGGGCCCATGCCGGCCCACGTCTCCGGGGTCACATAAAAGGACTCCGGATCCTCGTGCGGGTCGGTGATGTGCTCCTCCCGGTGGTGCGTGAGGTGGGACTCTCGATACAGCGCGTAGGGCAGCCACAGCCATAGGGACGGCAATACCAACGACTCGTTCACCCAGCGCCACGGCGTCGGGTGGCCGTGCACGACCTCGTGCTGCAGGCTGCCATGCCAGGCTACGAGATAGGCGCCAACGGGCAGGATAAGCCACCACGGCAGGGCATGGTAAAACCAGGTCAACAGGCCGAATCCGCCGTAGATCATCGCGGCGACCGCCAAGGTCGGCCACTCGATCCGCCGCTTCAGAGCGATCGCTGACAACGGGTTATCTAAAATTGTCGCCATATAGTGCCGGTTGTTCCTGTGACGGCGGGTCCGTGGGCCTGGGCGCTGTCTTGCGATGCGCAAACCAGGAGAAAACGGCCGTTTCTTACACGGTCGCGACCGCTTGAGTTATCCACACATTGATATCAGTCCAAATACGTGACGACAAGGATAGGATGCGCACAATCTATAGCGTGTGGTCACCAAGAAAGCTAACTGATGACAATACGCAACATCTGTGCACAATGCGTGCTGTCGGCCCGAGGGGTTACTATCGGTGCGGCGTCGAATGTAGAGTCAGCGATTGTAGAGTCGGCGGTTGTAGACTTTTATCGGCGGGGACGTGATGGATCGTAGAAAGACAGTTGAGGTATTCCGCGAGCGCCTGAGCGAGGTCATCGAACGCTCGGGCCTTAACCGCACGGCGTTTGCCGAGAAGGTGGACCTCGATCGCTCGACCTTGTCCCAGCTCCTGTCGCCGTCGAACGACCGCCTCCCGCGCGCCGAGACCATCACGGGCATCGCCAGACGCGAGCAGGTGAGCGTCGACTGGCTGCTCGGCCTCAGCCAGGAGGGACAGCTCCGCGCCGATGTCATGGCCGGCGTTCTGCAGATCGAGCCGGGGGCCGCATCGCCGGCGGACGCGCGGCTGGCGCGCTGGCATGCCGATGCCGTCGGCTACAAGATCCGCTATGTGCCGACCACGCTTCCGGATTTGCTGAAGACCGAAGAGGTCATCCGTTACGAGTACCAGGAGTACGGCGTGCAGGTGCCGCAGTCGCGCATCGAGCAGGCGGGGAAACGGCTGGCCTATAGCCGCCTGCCGGAAACCGACATGGAAGTGTGCAGCTCGATCCAGTCGGTGGAGGAGTTCGCCCTCGGTCACGGCATCTGGAAAAACCTGTCGGTGGCCAGCCGTATCGACCAGCTCAAGGCCATGCTGACGCTTCTGGACGAGCTCTATCCGACGTTGCGCTGGTTTCTGTTCGACGGCCTGCAGCGGTATTCGGTGCCGTTGACCATTTTCGGGCCAAAGCGGGCGGCGCTGTATGCGGGCAATATGTATGTCGTCTTCAATTCCACTGAACACATCCGGGCTCTGACTAAGAATTTCGATGATTTGATCCGCGCTGCCATGGTGCAGCCGCCGGACGTCTACGATTTCATCGGCCGCTTGGCGAAGGACTTGGAGGCGGCGCCGCCGGCGAAGACGGCCACGGTCGGGGGATCGTGATATGAGCGGGCCCGAGAAGTCGGCCATGCGCGCCACCGGGCGTTGCCTGTGCGGTGCGGTCGCGTATCAGGTGCATGGCCCGTTGCGGGACGTCGTGAACTGCCACTGCCGTCAGTGCCGGCGCACGCACGGTCACATGGCGGCCTATACCAGTGTGCGCCGAGCGGATCTCCACATGACCGAGACGCGCGGGCTCAAATGGTACCAGTCGTCCGATGCGGCGCGGCGCGGCTTCTGCCAGGAGTGTGGCGCCAGCCTCTTTTGGGACTCGCTCGACCGCGACTCGATTGCCGTCGCCGCCGGCAGTATCGACGAGCCGACCGGATTGAAAACCATCCGCCACATCTTTGTGGCCGACAAAGGGGACTATTACGAGATCGACGACGGCCTGGAGCGACTGCCCAAGGGCCATGGAGCGTCATGAGCATCGCCAGTCTCGCCATGTACGACCTGCCGGAGGTTACCGCGGCGACGGATGCCTGGTGGACCGGCCTCGCCCGAGCGATGCGGCGGGAGGGCATCGAGGATGTTCCCGACACATTGTGCCGTGACGGCGATGCGACGTCGGTCTGGCGGGCGCCGGACTTGCTGTTCAGCCAGACGTGCGGCTATCCGCTGACCCATGACTTCGCCGGGCAGCTACGGGTCGTGGCGACGCCGTGCTTCGATTGCGCCGGGTGCGTGGGCCCGCGCTATCGCAGTGTCGTCGTGGTGCGCGCCGACGACCCGGCAAACAGCTTCGACAATCTGCGCGGCCGCGTCGCCGCCGTCAACGGGCCCGACTCCCAATCCGGTTATAGCGCCCTGCGGGCGACCGTCGCGCCGCTCAGCCGGTCCGGCCGCTTCTTTTCCGAGGTTGTCATCAGTGGCGGCCATGCCAACAGCCTGGCGCTTGTCGCCGAGGGCAAGGCTGACGTCTGCGCCGTTGACTGTGTCACGCACGCGCTTCTCGTCCGCTATCGGCCAGCCGCGGTGGCGAACCTGCGCGTGCTCGGCACGACAACCGATGCGCCGGGCTTGCCCTATGTCACCCGCGCCAACGCCGGCGACGATTTGCTGCGCGGTTTGCGCGCCGCGTTGTTTGCGGCGCTCGACGATCCCGATCTAGCGGCGGTTCGGGGGTCGCTGCTCATTGCCGGCGCCGAGGTGTTGCCGGAGGGTGCCTACGCTCGGATCATCGACATCGAAAACGATTCCCAGGCGCACGGATACGGACGCCTGGCCTAGTCTTGATTTCCGGCGGTGGCGATCCGGTGCTCCGCCTCGGCGGCTATGGCGGCGCGGGCGCCGGATGCATCCAATCGGTGCCACGTGAGCGCCCCGATATCGTAGGTCAATTGTTGCCGCACGACGGCGGGGGTGGCATCCGAGGCGTCGTCCCGGCGGCCGGCGACCCGGCCGACGATCTGTTCGGCCGGCGCCTCCAACCAGATGCCGATAAAGCGCACGCCTTGCTCGCGGGCGACCGCTTCGATGGCGGCCCGTTCCGCGGGGGACGCGTAAACCGCATCGGCGATGACCGCGCGCCCGGCGGCTAGGCCCGCTTTCGCATGGTCGGCAAGGCGGGCGTAGATCTCGGCTGACTGGCTGGCGCCATAGGCGGATGGCGGCAGCCGGTGCAACTCGTCGACACCATGGGACGTTTTCCGCAGCACGTCGCTGCGCAGATGCAAGGCACCGGGCGAGGCCCCAAGGCCGGGCGCCAGTTCTCGCGCCAGACAGGTCTTGCCGGTACCCGACAGTCCGCCGATGGCTACCAGACACGGCGCCACCGGCTGCAGAAAGGCGTGCGCCGCCCGGAAGTACCCGGCTGCCTCGTCATACAAGCTGCGCGCCGCCGCCGGGTCCGCCTGACTGTCGGCGACGCTGACGCTGACCTTGGCGCGCACGGCGGCGCGGGTCGACAGGAACAAGGGCAGTGCCGCCAGCCCGGCAATGTCATCGCGCCGCTGCAGATAGCGGTTGAGAATGAGGTTGGCATGGGGGCGCAAGCCCCGATGCTCCAAATCCATGAGCAGAAAAGCCAGATCGTAGAGCACATCGATGCAGGCGATGGCATCGTTGAACTCGATGCAGTCGAAAATCCGGGGCCGGCCGTCGACGACACAGATGTTGCGCAAGTGCAGATCACCGTGGCAGAGGCGCGCCAGGCCTTCGGCCATCCGGGTGTCGAGCAGATCCGCGATCCGCTCCAGGTGCTCGCCCGCCGCGGCGGCGAGGGCGGTGACTTCGTCGCCGGGAAACAGTTCGGGCCGGGCGCGCAATTCGGCGAAGTTCTCGTCGATCACCGCCCGTAACCCTGCCGCGCCGCCGCCAGCAGCCATCCGCTGCGGCTCGGCACGGTCGTGAAAGGCGGCCACTTCATCGGCCAGGGCGCGGGCCAGATCGAGTGTCAATCGACCCGCCTGGGCGAGCCGGTCGCCCAGCGCTTCTTGCGGGAAACGGCGCATGACGACCGCCCACTCGATTGCCTCGCCGGCACCGCCGAGGGTGAGGGCGCCATCGGCCTCGCGGGTGATGGCCACGGTGCCGATGTAAAGTTCGGGGGCGGTGCGCCGATTGAGCTCGATCTCCCGCGCGCAAGCCCGGCGCCGCCGTTCCAAGGTGGAAAAATCCATATAGGGAAAGCGGACCGCGCGCTTGACCTTGTAAGCACGCTCGCCGGCGAGGAAGACCATGGCGCCATGGGTATCGATCCGCTCGACGCGGGCGCAGGTTTCGCCGTGAGTCGATGGATCGGCCAGGAAGGCCGCGACCTCGGCCTGGGCGGCCGTTAGGTGGTGGGACAAACCGGTGCCCGGCGCTTGCCTCTGGTGTTGCGCGGCACTCATGATCATATCCTAGCTGGATTACCCGAAAACGCTTTGATGCACGTCAAGGGGGCAACCATGAGGAAAACGCTAGTGTAACATAAATCGCGGCCATTGGCCGTTCCATTCGGCCCCGGAGTCCGGAAGACGAAAGAGGCGTGATGGAACAGAACAAGGCCCATATGAAGATCAACCCAACCATCATGACCGCAACGAGAAAAGAGGGGCTATGAAACGCATCACGACGTGGATTTTGATCGCCGACGGCGCACGGGCACGCATCGTGCTCAACGACGGCCCGGGACGCGGCGTCAAACCTGGGCCGGATAAGGAATTCGAGGGTGTGAACGCGCCCACCCACGAGATCGTCAGCGACCGGCCCGGCCGGACGTTCGACTCCTCGGGGCTGGGGGGGCGGCACAGTATGGAGCCGCGCACCGACCCGCACGAGCACGAGCAGCGCGCCTTTCATCACCGGCTCGCGGCGTATTTGGATGATGCCGCCAAGCGCGGCGAGTTCGACCGGCTGGTTGTGGTGGCGCCGCCAAAAGCTCTTGGCAACCTGCGGACCGAGCTGACCGCCGCCGCGCGCGCAAAGATTGTTGGCGAACTGAACAAGGATCTGACGCACGTCCCGATCCATGACTTGGCGGCCCATTTGGGGGCGGTGCTGCCGGTATAGCCGGGTGGGCAAGTCGAGGTTTTCCGGTACGCCATTGGATTGCCGAAGAGAGCCGAAATGGCTACTCTGGCATTCGGAACTTGGTTAATCGGGGGACTCTCGGTTTGATAACCGGTGAAACCGATCAATCAAACGGCAAAGAACGCTCGGCGATCTATCGAGATCCGTTGATATTTTGGGGGAGAGATAATGTTGAAAACACTGTGGGGTGCCGCTGTCATCAGCCTGGCAACGTTGTCCGGTGCGCAAGCTCAGAATGCTAATTGTCAGGGTGAGTTGGATGTTCTGACCAAGTCAGCCTTTGATCTCGAGCAGAAAATGCTGCGCAAGGATATAGACAGTCCACTTGTCGTGGAAATGGCTGATGGAAGTCTGGCCGATTTACGCGGAGAGGAACCGAGGTCCCAGCCGCTCGAAAGCTGGATGGATGGTGCAAAAGGCGGCAGACAGGTTTTCGAAACCGGTTTGTCGAAGGTCCGGGAATTTGCCTCAGCCGGTGATGACGAAAACTGCCAAAAAGGGGTGCTCGAGCTCAAAGAGATACTCGTCGATTATAACGGGCGGCTGGGCACCAACTAACAGCAAGAATTCCGATTTCGGTTTAGGCGAAGATAAGGTCGCATCCTAGTATCGCGGGCCGCGGCGGTCGGCCATGCGTCCGCTGCCGGGCACGTGTTGGCCAGCATTTGGGCGTGCTGGATAACCGCATTCTGTTGCAGATCGAAAAATGGCGGTGGTAATGCCGAGGCGGGAATCGTGGGTGCGAAGACCCATGACGCCCCATGGTCAAGGTCCTGTTAACCCTGTTCCCGTATGCTGGCCTGTGGTTGTACGAATAGACCCGCCACCCTGAACCGGAATAGGAAACGGCCATGGATGTGTTGGAGCTCTTCTCGGAGAACTATAGCCGCGAAAAGCACGAAGAGATAACGCTGCGCGATTATATCTCCGCCTGCCGTGACGATCCCAAGCTCTACGCCAGCGCCGCCGAACGCATGATCGCCGCCATCGGCGAACCGGAACTGATCGACACCAGCAACGACCCGCGCCTGGGCCGCATCTTCCTCAATCGCACCATCAAGCGTTATCCGTCCTTCCAGGGCTTCTATGGCATGGAAGACACGATCGAGCGCATCGTCGGCTATTTCCAGTACGCCGCGCAGGGCTTGGAGGAGCGCAAGCAAATCCTCTATCTGCTCGGTCCCGTCGGCGGCGGCAAGTCGTCCATTGCGGAGTGCCTGAAGCGGCTCATGGAACAGGAGCCGGTTTACGTCCTCAAGGCCGGCGATCAGATCAGTCCGGTCTTCGAATCGCCGCTGGGCCTGTTCGACCCCGTGCGAATGGGCGACGTGCTGGAGGATAAATACGGCATCGTCCGCCGCCGCTTGACGGGCATGATCTCGCCCTGGGCGGCCAAGCGTCTGGACGAATTCGGCGGCGATATCTCCCAGTTTTCGGTGGTCAAGTTGCGGCCATCCAAGCTACGCCAGATCTGCGTCGCCAAGACCGAGCCGGGTGACGAGAACAACCAGGATATCTCCGCCCTGGTGGGCAAGGTCGACATTCGCAAGCTGGAACACTACAGCCAGAACGATCCGGATGCGTACAGCCACTCCGGCGGCTTGAACCGCACGACCCAGGGCATGCTCGAATTCGTGGAGATGTTCAAGGCGCCGATCAAGGTGCTGCATCCGCTGCTGACCGCCACCCAGGAAGAGAACTACCTGGGCACGGAAAGCTTCGGCGCATTTCCCTACCAGGGTGTTGTCCTGGCGCACTCCAACGAGGCGGAGTGGCAGCAGTTCAAGGCGAACAAGAACAACGAGGCTTTCCTCGACCGTATCTGCGTCATCAAGGTGCCGTACTGCCTGAGGGTCACGGACGAGGCGGAGATCTACCAGAAGCTGCTGCGTGAAAGCGATCTGGGCGAGGCGTCGTGTGCCCCGGATACCATGACCATGCTCAGCCGCTTCTGCATCCTGACCCGTCTGCGTGAGCATGAGAATTCCACCCTGTTCTCGAAGATGCGCATCTACGACGGCGAGAACCTGAAGGACACCGATCCGAAGGCCAAGTCGGTGCAGGAATACCGGGATACCGCCGGGGTCGACGAGGGCATGAACGGAGTCAGCACCCGCTTTGCCTTCAAGGTCCTGTCCCAGACCTTCAATCACGATACCAAGGAGGTTGCCGCCGATCCGGTGCATTTGATGTACGTGCTCGAACACGCCATCAAGCGCGAGCAATACGCCGACGATGTCGAGGCCAGGTACCTGGAGTTCATCAAGGCCGACCTGGCGCCGCGCTATGCCGAGTTTATTGGCCACGAGATCCAGAAGGCGTACCTCGAATCCTATACGGAGTACGGGCAGAACCTGTTCGATCGCTACATCGCCTATGCGGATGCCTGGATCGAGGAACAGGATTACAAGGATCCGGATACCGGCCAGCTTTTCGACCGTTCCGTGCTGGACACAGAGCTCTCCAAGATCGAGAAGCCGGCGGGCATCGCCAACCCGAAGGACTTCCGCAACGAGGTGGTCAAGTTCACCTTGCGCGCGCGGTCGCAGAACGACGGCCGCAACCCGTCGTGGACCAGCTATGAAAAGCTGCGCGAGGTAATCGAGAAACGCATGTTCAGCCACGTCGAGGACCTGCTGCCGGTCATCGGCTTCGGCTCCAAGCGGGACAAGGACTCGGAAGAAAAACACACCGAATTCGTTCACCGCATGACCAAGCGCGGCTATACCGAGCGCCAGGTGCGCCGGCTGGTCGAGTGGTACATGCGTGTCAACAAAGCCGGATAGCAGTTCATAGGCGATTGCGTTGTTTCATTTCATCGATCGCCGGCAGAATCCGAAGGATAAGAGCCTCGGCAACCGCCAACGTTTCATGCGGCGGGCGCGGGCGCGCATCAAGGAAGTCGTCGAAAAATCGATCAAGGAGCGCAAGCTCTCGGACATCGCCAACGGCGAAGAGATCTCCATCCCGACCAAGGGCATCGACGAGCCGCGTTTCCGTCACGCCAGCAGCGGCGGCCGGCGCGAACGGGTCTTCACCGGCAACAAGGAATTCCGCCCCGGCGACAAGATCGAGAAGCCGGACGGCGGCGGCAAGGGCAAGGGCGGCAAGAGCGGCTCTGACAGCGGCGAGGGCGAGGACGAATTCCGGTTCGCCCTGACGCGGGAAGAATTTCTCGACCTTTTCTTCGATGACCTCGAACTGCCGGATCTGGTGAAGACCAACCTGCGCGAGGTGATTACCTACAAGATGCGCCGGACCGGCCATACGGCGACCGGCACGCCGACCAACCTCAACGTCATGCGCACGATGTGCAAGAGCCTGGGCCGACGGTTGGCGCTCAAGCGCCCGGGGCAGGGGGAGATCGCCGCCCTGGAAAACGAGATCGCGGCGTTGGACGCCAAGGCGGCACCAAGCGTCGAGGAACTCTCCCGCCTTGAAGCTCTGCGCGAGTCGCTCAAGGTTCTGCTCCGCCGGCGGCGCTGGGTGCCTTACATCGATCCGGTGGATATCCGCTACAACAACTATGCGCCCAAGCCGGAGCCAAACACCAAGGCGGTGATGATCTGCCTCATGGATGTGTCCGGCTCCATGGGCGAGCGTGAGAAGGACTTGGCCAAGCGGTTCTTTATTCTTCTGCACCTGTTCCTCAACCGCCGCTATAAGCGGACCGACGTGGTCTTCATCCGCCACACCCACGAGGCCCAGGAGGTGGACGAGGACACCTTCTTCTATAGTCAGGAGACCGGCGGCACCGTGGTCAGCACCGCCCTTGTCGAGATGCTGAAGGTGATCCACGACCGGTATCCGACGAGCGAGTGGAACATCTACGGCGCCCAAGCGTCGGATGGGGAGAACCATGCCGGCGATACGGACAAGTGCATCGCCATGCTGTCCCAGGAGATCATGCCGCTGTGCCAGTACTACGCCTATGTCGAAATCCTGGATGAGCGGGAGACGGAAATCTTCCGCAGCATGCAGAATGGCGCCGCGTTGTGGCAGGCATACCAGAAGGTGGCCGACGCCTGGTCGAACTTTGCCATGAAGCGGATCGCCAAGCCCGGCGACATCTATCCGGTGTTCCGCGAGCTGTTCGCCAAGCAGTCCGAGAAGGCGGCGGTGCGGTCGTGACGCGCCAGCAAAAAAGGGCACAGGAACCCTTGTTTGAAGGGTCCGAGTGGACCTTCGAAAAACTGCACGCGACCTATGCCGCGATCGAGGACGTGGCGCTCAACGACCTCGGGCTGGAGGTCTATACCAACCAAATCGAGATTATCTCGTCCGAGCAGATGCTCGATGCCTACTCGTCGATCGGCATGCCGCTGATGTACCAGCACTGGTCGTTCGGCAAGCACTTCCTGCGCGAAGAAAACATGTACCGCAAGGGCTTCACGGGCTTGGCCTACGAGATCGTCATCAACTCCAACCCGTGCATCAGCTACAACATGGAAGAAAACACCATGGCCCTCCAGGCCCTGGTGATGGCGCATGCGGCGTTCGGTCACAACCACTTCTTCCGCAACAACTACCTGTTCCGCCAATGGACCGATGCGGACGGCATTCTCGAATACCTCCAGTTCGCCAAAAGCTACATCGCCAAGTGCGAGGAGCGCTGTGGCCCGGCGGCGGTCGAGGAAGTTCTCGATGCCGCCCATGCGCTGATGGATCATGGGGTGTTCCGCTATCGCCGTCCGTCGAGGCTGAGCAAGCGGGAACAGGTAGCGCGGGAGAAGGAGCGCTTGCGCTACGAAGAGCGCAACTTCCAGGACATCTGGCGCACCGTCCCGACAAACGGTACCGGCGGCGCCGTCGAGGAAAAGAAGGCCGATGACGACTCGGAGAATGCCCGCAAGCTGAACCTGCCGGAAGAAAATCTGCTCTATTTCATCGAGAAGAACAGTCCGGCGCTGGAAACCTGGCAACGCGAAATTCTACGTATCGTGCGCAACATCGCCCAATATTTCTACCCGCAAAAGCAAACCAAGGTGATGAACGAGGGCTGTGCGACCTTTGTCCACCACTACATCATGAACCGGCTCTACGACGACGGCCTGCTGACCGAAGGGGCGATGCTGGAGATCCTGCACAGCCACTCCAATGTGGTCTTTCAGCCGGGCTTCGACGACCCGCGATACAGTGGTATCAATCCCTACGCCCTGGGCTTTGCCATGATGGGGGACATCAAGCGGATCTGCACCGAGCCGACCGCGGAAGACCGGACCTGGTTCCCCGAGATCGCCGGTACCGGCGATTGGCGCGGTACCCTCAAGAACGCCTGGGCGAACTACCGCGATGAATCCTTCATCCAGCAGTATTTGAGCCCGCACCTGATTCGGAAGCTGAGACTGTTCCTCTGCGTCGATGAGGCCAAGCAACGGCACGTCGAGGTTGCCAGCATCCATGATGAGCGCGGCTATCGGGAGGTGCGCACGGCCCTGGCGCGAAACTATGACCTGGCCCTGATCGAGCCGGACGTGCAGGTCGTGGCCGTGGACATGGGCGGCGACCGGTGCCTGCACCTGCAGCACACGGTGCATGAAGGCGTCCACCTGTCGGACAAGGGCCGCGACGGAGTGATCGCGCACGCCCGCCGCCTGTGGGGCTATGACGTGGATCTGATCGGCGTCGATAAAGACACCGGCGAAAAGCTCTACGAGGCCGGCACGGCACGGCCCGCGGCGGCCTAAGCCAACCTCCCTAACCCCCCAGAACCCCTAGTGATTACCGTTGCAGCCAGACAGGCGGCACCCTATACTTTAGGCGTCACTCCTCAAAGATCCGGCGACACGGGCTTGGTCTCGCCGACCTAAGCTACAGTTCCCTCGGATTTCGGCGAGCTGAGACCCATGCGCGCACGCGGCCCGCATGGTCGCAAAACATTGACTAGGAACGAATCTATGATCACAGGAACCGTAAAGTGGTTCAACACCGTCAAGGGCTATGGCTTCATTACGCCCGAGGACGGCTCCCAGGACGCCTTTGTCCACATTTCGGCGGTTGAGCGCGCCGGCCTGCCGGGCCTACGCGAAGGCCAGCGGGTGCAGTTCGAGCTGCAGCGCGGCCAGAACGGCAAGTCGTCGGCCGAGAACCTGACGCTCGCCGACTAAGGCTGTGCCACGGACTCTGTGGTTTGCACACCACGACGGAAGGCCCGCCCAACGGCGGGCCTTCTTTTTTCGGGGAATGGTGCCGGGTGCAGGATTCGAACCCGC
>JAJFGI010000067.1 GCA_021776215.1 Kiloniellaceae bacterium
CGGTTGCCGGGTGCGGCAGTGCCATCTTTCTGCACGTCGCGGGCCCGGGCTATGCGCCGACCGAAGGGTGCGTCGCCTTGGCGATGCCCGATCTGCTGGCGGTCTTGCAGGCGATCGATTCGGACAGCCGTGTTTGCATCGCCCGGCCATGCGCTGCAGCGTCGAGTGGGCGCGTCTAGCAGACGTCCCAGCTTAAACGGGCGCGGGCCGCGGTCCGAATATGGCCGTGCCGACGCGCACGTGGGTGGCACCGAAGCGGATGGCCGTTTCGTAGTCACCGCTCATGCCCATGGACAAGGCCGGCATGCCATTGCGGGCGGCGATTTTGGCCAAGAGGGCAAAGTGCATCGCCGGCTCCTCGTCCACGGGCGGAATGCACATCAGGCCAATGATCGGCAGGCCGAGTTCGTCCCGCGCGAGAGCGATGAAGGCATCCGCCTCGCGCGGCACCACGCCGGCCTTCTGCTCCTCTTCCCCGGTATTGATCTGGACAAAACAGGCGGGCCGACGGCCGGTGCGCGCCATTTCCGTCGCCAGAGCCCGAGCCAGCTTTGGCCGGTCGACGGTTTCGATCACGTCGAACAACGCGACCGCGTCGCGCACTTTGTTGCTTTGCAGCGGGCCGATGAGATGAAGCGCTAGGTCCGGAAAGGCCGTGCGCAGGGGCGGAAATTTGCCGTGCGCCTCTTGGACCCGATTCTCGCCGAAGACGCGCTGTCCGACGCCGATTGCCGCCTCGATGGCCGCACGCGGGTGCGATTTGCCAACGGCAACCAGGGTCACCGAGTCGGGGGCGCGGCCCGCGGCTTGCGCCGCGGCGGCAATGCGTCCGCGTACCGCGGTCAGGTTGTCCGCGACACTGCCTGATTCCCGTCGTGTTCCATCGTCACCCATGGCCCGCGCTCAGACCTTGAGCTTGCCGTCACGGCTCAAATAGCCGAATTCGGTCATGATCTCGCCGTGTGCCTCGATCAATCGGGCGACCTGTTCGTCCGTCAATACGCCGCGCCAGGCACCGGCCTTGCCTTGACGGAAGAACCGGGCCTTGCCATCGGGCCGCGCTTCGACGAAACCGCTGGCGTCCTCCTGCTTCTTGAGCTCGCGAAACGAGCTGAACTTGATTGCCCGTTTCGCCCGTTCCTTGTCGTCGGGCAACCCGAGGAACTTGGACAGACCCCGGAATGTCTTCACCGGCTTTTCCTGCATGTCCTCGTAGCGCATGACATGGAGGTGCATCTTTGGCGCCCGGATCCAGCTGCGCACGTGACCCGACCAGGAGAGCAAGATCTGCGTAATCTGGCCTGGAATCGCCGGCAGAATGTGTGACTCGTCGCAGAGCAGCTCGACCGCCCTCTCGGGCGTGACCTGATAGTGGCTGGCAAAGGAGACTGCCACATCGAGCGGATTGCGGATGACGTAAATGGCGCCGGCCGTGGACGACGGGGTGATGAGGGGCTGGCCATCGGCCAGAATGCAAGCGTTGTGCGTTTTGACGAGAACCGTGTCGCCGCGCGATTGGGCGAACCATTCGTGCACCTTCGGGCGCAGGGTTGCTATGTCTTCCGGCGTCAGGTCTTCGGCCTTCTTGCCCGAGAACTGCTCGTAATGAATCAGGAAGTTGTCGCCCAGTGCATGGTCCGGCAACTTGTTGATGGGCAGCGGCCGTGGCGGGTTATGGAAGTAGTTCGCCAAATAAGCCCGCAGCCACGTATTGCCGGACTTCGGATAGGAACTGAGCCAGAGTATTCCGCCCAACGCGTTCTCTCCGCGGTGTGTGCTGCCGACATGCCGGCACGAGATGCCGCCGTTCTTTGAGCATAAAGCTGCCGAGAGGCCAAGGGGGCACGGCAGGGATTTCGGAGGCCGACTGGGTGGACGCCATCGGGGGACGGCTTTTTCGCCCCCCGATGCCGTCGAATAAGGGCTCGCGACTAATCAGAAGCTGATCGCAAGACCGAGAATACCGACCGTCGCATCCGTCTCGGCACCGCCCTCGTCTTCGAACTTGCCGTAGAAAAGGGAGAGCGACGTCGTGATGCCTGGCCCGAGCGCATAGGATACCGCGCCGACCACCGAATCCGCCTCGTCGTCGCCGGTCGTAGCGATGGTATCTTCCTGCTCGCCATGGAAGTAGGTCAGGCTGGCAGCCCACGGCCCGGTGCTGTATTTGGCGCCGATGTCGTAGGCCTGACCTTCGTTGGACACCGTATTGGCGCCATCGACCTTGCCCTCCAGCTGATTGGCATAGGACCCGGCGATCGAGAAGCCACCGACCCCAAATGCCGCTCCGATCTTGGCCTGTTGGAAGTCGTCGGCGCCCAGGGCACTGCGATCATTCGGCACCGAGCCCTGATTGTAACCAGCCGCCATGACAATATCGATACCGTTGAAACTGTTGTTGAAATTCAAGCCTATGCCCCAGGCATTGTGATACTGGGTGCCCTCGTCAGCCACCGTTGCCTGCTGGTCGTTCGCCGCACCGCCACTGATGGTCGGTGCGAAACCAGCGGTGAACTGAAAACCGGCGAAGCGCGGTGAGTAATAGTTGATGGAGTTGGGATCGTCGCCAACATCCAAATTCGTGGTCAGTAGGGGCGACAGAAAAAAGCCGCCGTCCCCGAAGCCGGCCGGCATCGGCGTGAAGACCGTAATCCAGCCCGAGTTGATCGGCACGCCGACGGCCGGCGCCACCACATCCCAAAACGTCTTGTAGTTGGCGAGGTTCACGGCACCGATTTCGGCTTTGCCGAAGCCGCCCTGAATATAGACGTAGGATTCGTCGATCTGGTCGCCCGACTGGAACGCTTCCAGTTCGACCTGAACGCCAATGGTCAAGCCGTTGTCGAGCTTGGTTTCGCCGCTGAAATAGATTTCGCCGTCATTGAAAAGGTTGGTGTTGCCGAGGTCCGTGCCCGGGCCGCCATCAACACTGCCGATACCGAAGAACTCATTCATATAACCGCCAACGCCGATCTTGACCGGCTCCTCCGCCGCGGCGATGCCCGGTGCAACCATGGCCCCGACCGCCAACGCGGTCGTGCCCAGGAGAGTACGTTTCCTCATTTATTCCTGCCTCGCGAGACGCGCTTTTTGCCTGATCAGATTCTGATCAGGAATTCAAGCGGATCCTCACGCGGCCGACAGCCACTGGACCCGCCTGTCCCCCAAAACGACTGAAATAGAAAAGAAACCGGCCAATTTCGCGCTGAAATTTATGCACGCGTCAAGTGGGTACGTATTGGACCTGGGCCATGCAGACGCCCGCCGTTCGCTACGAACGAGTGATAGCGACATTTCCGCTACATCACCGCCACGACGACGGAAGCAGCCGAAACATCACCGTTCTAGTCTAGCGCGCGACTGAGAGGGCAGGGCCGATGTGAGAACCACAGCGGCAAAATACTGGGGCAAAAAGCAATCGGGGAGCGGAAATCCGCCCCCCGATGCCATCAAATAGACGCTGGTAGCGGATCAGAAGCTGATCGCGATACCGAGGATGCCGACAGTGGCGTCGGCGCTGGCGCCGCCTTCGTCTTCCAGCTCGCCATACATCAGCGAGAAGGAGGTGGTGATCCCCGGCCCGAGGGCGTAGGACACCGCACCAACGACCGCCGTCGCCTCGTCATCCCCTCCCGTGGCAATGTTATCTTCCTGCTCGCCATGGAAGTAGGTGACGCTTGCACCCCACGGACCGGTGCTGTAGCTGGCACCGACATCGTAGGCTTGGCCTTCGCTGGACACCGTGTTGGCAGCGTTCGTCTTGCCTTCGATCTCGTTGGCATAGGAGCCGGCGACCGTGAACCCGGCGAAGCCGATGCTCGCGCCGACCTTGACCTGCTGGAAGTCGTCCGCCCCAGCAGCCTCGCGGGTGTCATCCGCCGTGCCCTGGTTGTAGCCAGCGGCGAAGCCCAGATCGATGCCGTTGAAGCTGTTGCTGAAGTTCAGCCCGACGCCGAAGGCGTTGTAGTACTGGGTGTCTTCGTTGGCATAAGCCGACTGGCCCGACCCGGTATCCGCCACCGCCGGCGCGAAACCGCCGGTGAACTGGAAGCCGGCAAACCGCGGCGAGTAGTAGCTGATCGCGTTTTCGTCGTTGCCGACATCCAGGTTGGTGGTCAGCAGCGGCTTCCGGAAGGTACCGGCGCTACCAAAATCGCCGCCTGGAACGGCCGGAACGAAGACGGTGATCCAGCCCGAGTTGATCGGCACGCCGACGCTCGGTGCTGTCACACCCCAGAAGGTGTTGTAGTTGGCCAGGTTCTCGTTACCGGCCACGACCTTACCGAAGTCACCCTGAATGTAGGCATAGGACTCGTCGATCTGGTCGCCCGACTGGAACGCTTCCAGCTCAACCTGAACACCCACGGTCAGGCCGTTGTCGAGCTTGGTCTCGCCACGGAAATGAATTTCACCATCGTTGAAGAGGTTGGTGTTGCCATAGTCCGTGCCGGCGCTGTCGTCGGGATTGCCGATACCGAAGAACTCGTTCTTATAGCCGCGAACGTCGAGCCGAAGCGGCTCCTCCTCCGCAGCGGCGATGTTCGGCACCGCGATCGCACCGACCATCAGGGCTGTCGTGCCCAACAGAATTTGTTTTCTCATTGTCTCTCCGCCTCTCGAGATGCGTTTTTGCTTAAGCAAGCACTTGCTCTAACTCACGCGGGCCGTACACGGCTTGCACCCTCCGAACCCGCCTGTCCCCCCCAAAACGACTGAAAACCCAGGAAAGACTGACCTATATCTCCTCGAAACCCCTATACACGTCAAGCAACGTCGCGCTGGATTTGTGTCGAAGAGTCAACACTGTGGCATTTCCGCCACGTCGATTTATTCGAACCGCGACTATGCCCTGGCAAAGTTACGGGACCGTTACTTGCCGGATCATAGGGTGTTCGACATACTCCCGCCGCGGTGGCTCGGGCCCAGCAAACGGCTGCACCCAAAATGGATTGCGTCGTAATATAACGATAAGGTGTTGGATTTGGGGACAGCGCGTTGATTTCGCCGCCACCGGACTCGCGGACCCTGTCCGTGCCGCAAGCTTTTGCCTTGGCCCGCCAGCAGCATACCGCCGGCGCCCTGGACGACGCGCGCCGGATCTACAACCAGATTCTAAATGTCGCCCCCGACCATGTGGAGGTCCTGACGATGCTCGCCTCCATCGCCTATCGGCAATCACAACCTGAGCGTGCCGAAAGCTACGCCGGGCGCAGTATCGATCTCATGCGGAACGCCGTACAGCATCAGCCGAACAATGCCCCCGCCCGTGCCTCGCTGATCAATCTGCTGTTGGCGCGTGGCCAGAATGATGAAGCCGAAGCGCTGATGCCGGATCTGGACATCCCCCTCAATCCGATTCGCGCCAGCGCCGAAGAATTCGCGACACGGCGCACCGCCGGCGCGGCGCACGGTCTGCCAACCATGCTCTTGACGACCCTGCCCAAGTCGGCGAGCGAGAGCATTTGGAACAAGTTGGCCGAGGGTCTGGGCCTGGCGCAGTGCTACCTGTCGCTCGGTCTTTTTCCGGAGTGC
>JAJFGI010000068.1 GCA_021776215.1 Kiloniellaceae bacterium
CACGCGCGGGAAGGGCGCGGACGGATTGAAGAGTGCCTTTGTCGTCCGCCGCAAGCTCGCCCGGATCGCCGACGCCGTGGCGGACCGGGACAGTGCGGACTTGTCTATCCACTCAGCCAACCGCCGCCGGGCCACCGGCAATTACGGAAGGAGCCGACCGAGCCATGAAATTCGCCGATCGATTGTTGCCGTTCTTCGTGGTGGGCGTCCTGGTGCTCGGCCTCGGCACGATAGCGGTGCGTTGGATTTGGCCCGAGCCCGCGGCAGGCGACAGTGTCCGCATGCCGGCATTGTCGACCGTCGCGGTCCGTGGCCAAGACGCCTTCAACGCCGTCTGCGCGGAATGCCACGGGGCCAACGCCGCGGGAACGGTGAAGGGTCCGCCGTTGGTCCATGATATCTACAACCCGGGCCATCATAACGACGACGCCTTCTTCAGGGCCGCCAAGCAGGGCGTGCCACAGCATCACTGGCCGTTCGGCAACATGCCGGCCCAGCCCAAGGTCACCGACGAGCAGCTTGCCGCCATCGTGGGCTATGTCCGCGAGCTGCAGGAGGCGAACGGCATCTTCTACAGGCCTCACACCATGTAATACGGTGCCAATATGAGTGTGTCCTCCCTGCCAGGCCGGGCACCTCAGAGGGGCTGACTTGATCTGGATCAATTGCCCGGCCGGGCGGCGCCTCTAGGGTGTCGGCCGCCGGTTGAGCCTTCGGTCATCTCATGAGGGGCCGGGGAGGGGCCGTATATTTGTGTTTTGACGCCTATCTTCGGATGCAGCCATGACCATGTCGAATAACCACGGCGAAACCACCGCGGCGAGCTATGCCGTTGGCCTGGCACTTGCGCTCGGTGCCCTGCTGGGTCTGTTTCTTACCGCGCGGGCGGTAGAACCAGTCATGGTCTGGCACGGGATACTGTTCCTGGTGTTCTGCGCCGGCGGCATCTTCCTGCTCATTCGCTGGCACACCGCCGGGCCGTCGGCCTTGGACACGGGTCTTGTCTACAACGATGCGGTGACGCGGGCCGGAGTCGTGGTTTCCATGTTCTGGGGCGTGGTCGGATTTTTGGCCGGCCTGGCGATCGCGCTGCAATTGGCCTTTCCGGTGCTCAACTTCGATCTGCCGTGGACAAATTTTGGCCGCCTGCGCCCGCTACATACCTCGGCGGTCATCTTTGCCTTTGGCGGCAACGTCCTCATCGCCACGTCGTTCCATGTGGTGCAGCGCACTTGCCGCGCCCGCCTGGCCGGCGAGATCGCGCCCTGGTTCGTGCTGTGGGGATACAACCTGTTCATTGTCATCGCTGCCACCGGCTATCTGTTCGGGGTGACGCAAAGCAGGGAATACGCGGAGCCGGAGTGGTATGCGGATCTGTGGCTGACCCTGGTCTGGGTGGTCTATCTGCTGGTCTTTCTGGGCACCCTATGGCGGCGGCGCGAGCCGCACATCTACGTGGCCAATTGGTTCTATCTCGCCTTCATCGTCACCATCGCCATGCTGCACATCATCAACAACCTGGCGGTGCCGGTCTCCTGGACCGGGACCAAGAGTTATTCGCTGTTCTCCGGAGTGCAGGATGCGCTGACTCAATGGTGGTACGGGCATAATGCCGTGGGCTTCTTCCTGACTGCCGGTTTCCTCGGCATCATGTACTACTTCGTGCCCAAGCAGGCGCAGCGGCCGGTCTATTCCTACCGGCTGTCGATCATTCATTTCTGGTCGCTGATCTTTCTCTATATCTGGGCCGGGCCGCATCATCTGCACTACACGGCCTTGCCGCAGTGGGCGCAGACCCTGGGCATGACCTTCTCCATCATGCTGTGGATGCCTTCGTGGGGCGGCATGATCAACGGCCTGATGACGCTGTCGGGGGCGTGGGACAAGCTGCGTACCGATCCGGTCCTGCGCATGCTGGTGGTCTCGGTCGCCTTCTACGGCATGAGCACCTTCGAAGGGCCGGTCATGTCGATCCGCGCCGTGAACTCGCTCAGCCACTATACCGATTGGACCATCGGGCACGTGCATTCCGGGGCATTGGGCTGGGTCGCCTTCGTCAGCTTTGGCGCCCTCTATGCCTTGACGCCAATCCTCTGGCGGCGTCAGCGCCTGTACTCCCTGCAACTGGTCTCCGCCCACTTCTGGATCGCCAGCATCGGCATCGTTCTCTACATCACCGCCATGTGGGTTTCGGGTATCCTTCAGGGCCTGATGTGGCGGGCCTACGACAACCTCGGGTTCCTCGAGTACTCGTTCGTCGAGACCGTCGCGGCGATGCATCCGTTCTACGTCATTCGCGCCATCGGTGGAGCGCTGTTCGTGATCGGGGCGTTGATCATGGCCTACAACCTATGGCGCACGGTGCGCGGCGATTTGCGGGTCGAAGTGCTTCCAGTCCCGCGGCCGGGTCCGGCCATGGCGCCGGCGGAATAGGGGGTGGCCATGATCCGGCATGCGACCATCGAACGGAATTCGATCCTGCTTCTGGTGCTGATCCTGATCGTCGTCGCCATCGGCGGCATCGTGCAGATCGCGCCTCTGTTCTATCTGGAAAGTACCATCGAGAAGGTGCAGGGCATGCGTCCCTATACACCGCTGGAACTGGCCGGCCGCAACATCTACGTGCGCGAGGGGTGCTACAACTGCCACAGCCAGATGATCCGCTCCCTGCGTGACGAGGTTGAGCGGTATGGCCCTTACAGCCTGGCGGCGGAGAGCATGTACGATCACCCGTTCCAGTGGGGCTCAAAGCGCACCGGCCCGGACTTGGCGCGGGTCGGTGGCCGATACTCGGACGAATGGCATGTGGAGCATTTGAACGCGCCGCGCGCCCTGGTGCCGGAATCGGTGATGCCGGGATATCCGTTCCTGGCAAGGACCCCCCTGAAAACCGCCCGAATTGCCGATGACCTGCGGGCCAATCGGGCGGTCGGGGTGCCCTATACGGACGAGATGATCGAGACGGCGGTGATGGATGTGCGGGCCCAGGCGGATCCGGACGCCGACGGTGCCGAGGATCTCCGGGCCCGCTATCCCAAATCCCAGGTGCGTGACTTCGATCGCAACCCGGCCATGGTCTCGGAATTGGATGCCCTGATAGCGTACCTGCAGATGCTCGGCACGCTCGTCGATTTCGACGTCTACAAGCCGGAAGAAAACCTACGTTAGGAGCAGCCCATGTTGTACGAGGAGATGATGGCATTTGCCGCCAGCTATGGGCTGGTCTACTTGATCGTGCTGTTCGTCGGCGTACTGATCTATGCCCTGTGGCCAGGCAACAAGCGCACGTTCGAGCGCGCGGCGCGGCTGCCGCTGCGGGAGGATTGAGATGGCGCGGGAGCGGGAGATCGATCAGCCTACGGGCACCGAAACCACGGGCCACGAGTGGGACGGTATCAAGGAGCTGAATACACCGTTGCCGCGCTGGTGGCTGTGGACCTGGTACGCGACCATCGTCTGGGCGGTGGGCTATTGGGTGCTGATGCCGGCGTGGCCGCTGGTCAACAGCTACACCACGGGCCTGCTCGGCCATTCGCAGCGCGCCGCGGTCGCCGAAAGCATCGCCCAGGCGCGGCAGGCGCAAAGCGGCTATGTGCAGCGCATCCAGGCCGCCAGTCTGGCGGATATCGAGGGCGACTCGACTTTGCTCGAATTCGCCCTCGCTGGCGGCCGTTCGGCGTTCGCCGTGAACTGCTCGCAGTGCCATGGCCTGGGGGCCGCCGGGTCTCTGGGGTACCCCAATCTGAATGACGACGACTGGCTATGGGGCGGCACCCTGGACGGCATCGATCAGACCATCCGGTTCGGCATCCGCTCGAGTCATGATGACGCGCGGGTCGGCGATATGCCGGCCTTTTTGCGCGACGAAATTCTCGACCGGGCGCAGATCGAGGATGTCGCCGCGTACGTGCTGTCGCTGTCCGAGACCGTCGAGGACACGGAGGCGGTGGCCCGCGGCGCGGCCATCTTCGCCGAGCAATGCGTCGCCTGTCATCAGGACGGCGGTACCGGCTCGCCGGAGCTCGGCGCCCCGAACCTTGCCGACGGCATCTGGCTTTACGGCGGCGACCGCGCTAACGTGATCCAGACGATCGCCAGCGGCCGCGCCGGCGTCATGCCCGCCTGGGTCGACCGGCTGGACGCGGCGACCATCAAGCAGCTTGCCATCTACGTCCACACGCTCGGTGGCGGCGAATAGCCGGTACGGGCGGCAGTGGGCCGGGTTGAGACACCGATGGATATGACCGTGCAGACGGCGCAGTCGCCCCTGCCGCGCGATGCCGCGGCGGAGGGAGTCGAGCGTTCGACCGCCGAGCCGGTCAACAAGGGCGCCGCGCGGTCTCTCTACGAGAAGCGGCGGAGAATTCATCCCAAGGCCGCGCACGGCACCTTTCGCCGCCTCAAGTGGGCGGTCATGGCCGTAACCTTGGCGATTTATTACCTCACCCCCTGGATTCGCTGGGACCGTGGGCCGAATGCGCCGGACCAGGCGGTCCTCATCGATATTCCGGCGCGGCGGTTCTATTTCTTCTTCATCGAGATCTGGCCGCAGGAGGTCTACTACCTGACCGGCCTGCTGATCATCGCCGCCCTGGCTCTGTTTCTCGCCACCTCGCTCTTCGGCCGTGTGTGGTGCGGCTATACCTGCCCGCAAACGGTCTGGACGGATTTGTTCATCGCCGTCGAACGCCTGCTGGAGGGCGATCGCGCCGCCCGCATCCGCGCCGACGCCATGCCCTGGACCGCGGCCAAGGTTACCCGCAAGGGGGTCAAGCACGCGATCTGGATCGTCATCGCCGTCCTGACGGGCGGCGCCTGGGTCTTCTACTTCGCCGACGCTCCCAGCCTGGCGGCCGATCTCATACGCTTTCAGGCGCCGCCGATCGCCTACATCGCGATCGGCGGGCTGGCCTTCACCACATACCTGCTGGGTGGACATGCCCGCGAGCAGGTGTGCACCTACATGTGCCCCTGGCCGCGCATCCAGGCGGCCATGCTGGACGAC